>NZ_JBBKBS010000025.1:0-47336 GCF_037890285.1 Phocaeicola sp. HCN-40430 | reverse complement strand
TAAAAAAGAACGAGAAAAACAGAATATGTTCCTTCCCGTTCTCACTATTTCCTCCGTTAAAGTAATCTTGACCTCTATCAGAATCCTATTAATATTTAATTTTCTGCTTATATATCTCAGCACGTTCCGTTACTTCACGTACAAAATTATACGTTTCTGTTCCACGGAAATATCCATTCTTGCAGACAGGATCTTGATAATATTCCTCATGACTTTTCAGCAAAATATAATGAGCTACATTATGCTCCCAAATATAATGATTCCTTCCATATTTCTCCGAAAGCGCCATTGCATCCGTTACATGTCCACTACCCGCATTATAAGCGGCCAATACAAACTTTGTTCTTTCTGATGCATCCGGAACCTCGGCAAACATATTCTGTAATATCTTTATATACTTCACTGCTGCTTTGATGCTTTCCTCCGGATCGTGCTCTTTACCGGCAGGCACTCCCATTGCTCTTGCTGTTTTTGGCATCAGTTGCATCAGGCCACATGCACCCGCCCAAGATACTGTAGATGGATTGAAATTAGACTCTGTATAAGCCAAAGCTGCAAGCAGACGCCAGTCCCACCCTATGGTTGTCGCATATTTCTTGAACAAATCGTCATAATACGAAATCTTACCTTCCTTTACAGACAGAATTGCTCCATGTGAGACCCGCTTATTCAGTTCGAAATAACGCCGGGCACTTGCTTTAAACTCCGGAGAATTCACATGCTCCCGATGCCATTTATTGGCAGCCTCAGCCAACAACGGAGAAGTTTTCCTTACCGCCCAGGAAGAGCGTTGATCAAAACTAATTACCAATCCGATATCCAGATTCTGATAATAAGTACGGTTTATCTTGGCCACATCATTGGTAGCAATGGTATAATCAATTTTCCCTTCTGCTACCCACGTGATAAGATCCTCCTCCGAAAGACTATCCGGTTCCACTTTATGAATACGGATACCTCCTCCAAGTTCATTATTCAGATTGACAATTCGCGTATAAAACTTACCCGGATACACGTAAATATCCTTATCCACCAATTGAGTCACATCCTTCAATGCTTCTTTCCCTCTTCTCTGTACTACTACCTGATGGGTAATATGTTCCTCACCGCAATACAACAAACTGTCTTTACCCGAATTGGTCATAGCAAGATTGTAAGCTATCAGGTCTCCATCTCCCCTCAGCAAACTATTGATCATCTCCGCAGAGGAATTCATTACTTTCAGTTTCAATTTAACTCCTAATGAATGAGCAAACTGCAGTGCCAGTTCATACTGAAACCCCATCGGTTCTCCCCGATAGTTAAAATAAGAAGTAGAACTGTTGGTTGTAAGAACAACCAACTCTCCCCTCTCCTTGATTTGCGGCAAATCAAACTTACATTCTTCCTGCTGCTTCCCTCCCTGACAAGCGTACAGCACAAAGCAAGTCATCAATGCAACAAGCGAAAGCCATTTCATTTTTCAACGATTCTTTCAATGTACATTTTCAGAATTTCTATAGCTTTCTTATTATGTCCACCTTGAGGTACGATCAAATCTGCATATCTTTTTGCCGGTTCTATAAACTCCTGATGCATGGGTTTCAACACTTTCATATAACGGTCCATCACCGCTTCAGCCGTACGTCCCCGTTCCACCACATCACGCTGGATAACACGAATCAAACGTTCATCAGGATCTGCGTCTACAAATATCTTCAAATCCATTTGTCCGCAAAGTTTCTTATCACTGAGAGCCAGAATCCCCTCAATAATAATAACTTTCCGCGGTTCCAGATGAATAGTTTCCGGCTGTCGGGTACAGGTAAGGAAAGAATACACAGGCTGTTCTATTGATTCTCCTTTGCGCAAAGCCGCTACATGCTCGGACAGCAACTTCCAGTCGAAAGCATTAGGATGGTCAAAGTTAATATTCTGTCTTTCTTCTACCGGCACATGGCTACTATCCTTATAATAAGAATCTAAAGGAAGTATAACCACTTCATTTTTTGGTAAGCTTTCAATAATACTTTTCACTACTGTTGTTTTTCCGGAGCCTGTTCCTCCTGCAATTCCGATAATAATCATATCTATAAATTCAATAATTAGTTATACCTTTGTCTAAATACAAAAATACAAGAATTAATAAAATAAATAACTATGGTCAAGCACATTGTTTTATTCAAACTGAAAGAAAATTTATCTCAAGACGAAAAGCAGAACGTAATGAAAAGCTTTAAAGAGGCTATTGAAGCCCTTCCATCTACCATTACCTTTATCCGGAAAATATATGTAGGCATCAATATAAATGCAGACGAAAAATGGGATATCTGTCTGGAAAGTGAGTTCGACTCATTGGAAGATGTAAAAAACTACGCCATACATCCCGCTCACCAAGCAGCTGCCGCCATCCTCAAAGATGCCAAGCAAGACAGGGCATGCACCGATTATGAATTTTAAAACGACATTGTAATGAAAAAGATTATCAACCCTTGGAAAGATACAGAAGGATATTATTGCTTTGGGTGTGCTCCTCAAAATGAATCCGGACTTCAGATGGAGTTCTATGAAGAAGGCGATGAAATCATCAGCTTCTGGCAACCCGAAGCCAAATATCAAGGATGGTTCAATACGCTGCATGGAGGCATACAAGCCACACTGCTCGACGAGATATGTGGATGGGTTATTATCCGTAAGCTACAGACAGCCGGAGTCACTTCGAAAATGGAAACCCGATACATGAAACCTATCTATACAACGGGAGGTAAACTTACATTACGTGCTTCTATTCGGGAGCAAAAGCGAAATATCGTCATCATTGATGCTTGCATCTGCAATTCAGAAGGAGAAGTCTGTACCAGCGCCGTATGTACTTACTTTGCCTATCCGGCAGAAAAGGCCATCAAGGAAATGCACTTCCACGGCTGCAGAACAGAAGAAGAGACAGAAGATTGTCATACCCATGAGTAAAAAAGCAAGCCTCAAAAAGGAACAACATACAATTTGAAAGAAAAATATATTTTTTTACATCAATCTTTTGGATATTACAAATAAACAATTTACATTTGCCACAAACAACAAAGCAAAATGAATAAATTTACATCTACATACTTGCACCATCATCATCCTAACGAAATAAAAACGGTAGGCTGAGGTGTCGTGTAGTTATGTAGTCCAATATAAAGGCTTGCCGTTTATTCCGGTAAGCCTTTTTTATTATTATTCAAAACGTCTAACCTCTAAAAAAGAAACAATATGCTTAGAATTGCAGTACAATCGAAAGGACGCTTATTCGAAGATACAATGTCCTTACTAGCCGAAGCAGATATCAAATTATCGACTTCCAAACGCACCTTGCTGACTCAGTCTACCAATTTCCCGATAGAAGTATTGTTCCTCAGAGACGATGACATTCCTCAATGTGTAGCCAGTGGAGTGGCCGACCTGGGAATTGTTGGAGAAAACGAATTTATAGAACGCAACGAAGATGCCGACATCATATACCGGTTAGGATTCAGCAAGTGCAGACTATCCTTAGCCATTCCTAAGGAAATAGAATACAACGGAGTACAATGGTTCAACGGAAAGAAAATCGCCACTTCCTACCCATATATCCTCCAGCAATACCTCGACAAACAGCAAATCGAAGCCGATATCCACCTCATCACCGGTTCTGTAGAGATTGCACCGGGCATTCATCTGGCCGATGCTATTTTCGACATCGTCAGCTCCGGTTCTACCCTGATAAGCAATAATCTTAAAGAAGTAGAAACGGTAATGAAGAGCGAAGCCTTGCTCATTGGGAATAAAGCCTTGAGCGAAGAAAAGAAAGAAATTCTCGAGGAACTGCTCTTCAGAATCCGTGCCGTAAAAGCTGCTGAAGACAAGAAATACATTCTGATGAATGTACCCAACGACCGTCTGAAAGAAATCACAGAAGCATTGCCCGGTATAAAAAGTCCTACCATTATGCCTCTGGCTACCGAAGGATGGAGCAGTATACATACCGTACTCGACCAGAAATGTTTCTGGGAAATCATCGGAAAACTAAAAGCATTGGGCGCACAAGGCATACTGGTATTGCCTATAGAAAAGATGGTTCTTTAAAAATTAAAAGAAAACTACTATGAATACGATATACTATCCTGCAGAAAACGAGTGGAACAGTTTGTTGAAACGGTCTGCCTTGAAAACAGATGCCATACAAGAAACTGTATCCAGTATCTTAAAGCAAATCAAAGACGAAGGAGACAAAGCCGTAATAAAATTCGAAGAACTGTTCGATAAGGTACAGCTGAGCACACTTCAAGTTTCTTCGTCCGAATTTGAAGAAGCTGAGAAAGAAGTTGACGAAGAGCTGAAAGCAGCTATTCTTCTGGCTCACCGGAACATTACCACCTTTCATGCTGCACAAAAATTTGAAACCAAGAAAATTACCACACAACCGGGAGTAACATGCTGGCAAAAGGCTGTCGGCATTGAAAAAGTAGGTCTGTATATTCCCGGAGGAACTGCCCCTTTGTTCTCTACCGTACTGATGCTTGCCACTCCGGCCCAGATTGCAGGGTGTAAGGAAATCATTCTATGCACCCCACCCAACCGTGAAGGAAAAGTACACCCGGCTATCCTATATGCAGCCCAAGTATCCGGAGTAAGCCGCATCTATAAAATAGGAGGCGTACAAGCTATCGGAGCCATGGCTTATGGAACAGAGAGTGTACCTAAAGTATACAAGATTTTCGGACCGGGAAATCAATATGTAACTGTAGCCAAACAGCAGGTATCCTTGCACGATGTAGCTATCGACATGCCGGCAGGACCTTCTGAGGTCGCTGTTTTAGCCGATGGAACCGCCAATCCTGTATTTGTGGCTTCCGACCTACTCTCTCAGGCAGAACACGGAGCAGACAGTCAGGCTATTCTGATAACCACATCCGAAGAGCTTCTCAAGCAGGTGGAAGCCGAAGTCGTGCGCCAGCTGGAAGAACTTCCCCGCAAAGAGATTGCTCAAAAGGCCTTGGAAAGCAGCAAGCTGATTCTGGTAAAAGATATGCAGGAGGCAATACGGATGACCAACGAATACGCTCCGGAACACCTCATTATCGAGACTGAAAACTACATGGAAGTAGCCGGACAAATAGTCAATGCCGGTTCGGTATTTTTGGGTTCTTATTCACCGGAAAGTGCAGGCGACTATGCCTCCGGAACCAATCATACTCTTCCTACCAACGGATATGCCAAAGCATACAGTGGCGTCAGTCTCGATAGCTTTATACGCAAAATTACTTTCCAGGAAATTACACGCGAAGGCATCAGACAGATTGGACCAGCCATCCAGACTTTAGCCGCCAACGAACACCTGGATGCACATAAGAATGCAATTACCGTCAGACTACTTTAACACAAGTTTATGAAATCTTTACAAGAACTTACACGACCCAATATTTGGAATCTCAAGCCTTATTCATCGGCCCGCGACGAATACAGTGGAGCGGAAGCATCGGTCTTTCTGGATGCTAACGAAAATCCATACAATCATCCCAACAACAGATATCCGGACCCTTTGCAACATGAACTGAAAAGCATCATTGCTTCAGTAAAGAAGGTAAGAACAGAGGAAATCTTTCTCGGGAACGGAAGTGATGAGGCTATCGACCTCGTTTTCCGCGCTTTCTGCCGTCCGGGAGTCGACAATGTAGTAGCTATCGACCCTACATACGGAATGTATCAGGTATGTGCCGATGTAAACGATGTGGAGTATCGAAAGGTACTGCTCGACAAAGACTTTCAGTTCAAGGCAGCCGACCTGCTTGCCGCATCCGACGAACATACCAAACTCATCTTTCTCTGTTCGCCGAACAATCCTACCGGAAATACCTTGAACAGAAAAGAAATATACTCTCTACTCTCCGACTTTCAAGGGATTGTTGTACTCGACGAAGCATATATCGACTTCGCCAACGAGCCTTCTTTTCTTGAAGAACTGAGCGAACACCCTAACCTCATCGTACTACACACTTTCTCCAAAGCCTGGGGATGTGCAGCCATACGCTTAGGCATGGCATTCGCATCGCCACAGATTATACAGATTCTGAATAAGATAAAATATCCGTACAATGTAAACCGCCTGACGCAGCATGAGGCTATATTAATGAGCCAGAAGCATTACGAAGTACAGCGTTGGGTGAAATCGTTATTAGAAGAACGGAAACGGCTTATCGACGAGTTCTCTGCTTTGGACTGTTGCCTGCATATCTATCCAACGGAAGCTAACTTCTTCCTTGCAAAGGTAACCGATGCCAAACAGATATACGAATATCTGGTACAACAGGGCATCATCGTCCGAAACCGTACACACATCGCTCTGTGTCACAACTGCCTGCGTATTACCATTGGTACACGCCCGGAAAACGACGCACTGCTGGAAGCATTAAAACAGTTTCACCCTTCTCAAGCATTATGAAAAAACAAGTATTATTCATCGACCGAGACGGAACATTGGTCATAGAACCTCCTATCGACTATCAGCTCGACTCCTTCAACAAGTTGGAGTTCTACCCCAAAGTGTTCCGCAATTTATATTTCATCCGTCAGAAGATGGATTTCGAGTTTGCCATGGTCACCAATCAGGACGGCTTGGGTACGGCTTCTTTTCCGGAAGACACCTTTTATCCGGTGCACAACTTTATATTGAAGACTTTCGAACAAGAAGGCATTACGTTCGACCAAATCTTTATCGACCGCAGTTTTCCCGAAGACAATGCTCCTACCCGAAAGCCTCGCACCGGTATGCTGACTCAGTATCTGGATAATCCTGACTACGACTTGGCTCACAGTTTTGTCATCGGAGACCGTGCGACCGACGTAGAATTGGCATTGAACTTGGGATGTAAAGCCATTTTGCTCCAAAACGACAAGTCTCTGCTGACTTCTCCCGAACTGCAATCTGTCTGCGTACTTGCCACAACCGACTGGGATAAAATAACCGAATATCTGTTTGCACAGGAACGTACAGCAGAAGTCCGGCGTACCACACACGAAACAGATATCTATATCCGGATGAATCTGGACGGTGAAGGAAAATGCAACATTTCTACGGGACTGAAATTCTTCGACCACATGCTGGAGCAGATAGCCAAACATGGAAAAATCGACCTCACTATACAAGCACAAGGAGATCTGGAAGTAGACGAGCATCATACCATCGAAGATACTGCCATTGTATTGGGCGAATGTCTTTATAAAGCCTTGGGAAGCAAGCGTGGAATAGAGCGCTACGGTTATTGCCTTCCGATGGACGACTGCCTGTGTCAAGTGGCTCTCGACTTCGGAGGACGGGCGTGGCTGGTATGGGATGCCACATTCAAACGCGAGAAAATAGGAGAAATGCCTACGGAAATGTTTCTTCATTTCTTCAAGTCGCTGAGCGATGCCGCCCACATGAACCTTCATATTCAAGCCAAAGGTGAAAATGAACATCACAAGATAGAAGGTATTTTCAAAGCCTTTGCCCGAAGCATACGGGCTGCCGTACGCCGCGACATTTACCACTACGAAATACCTTCCAGCAAAGGCAGTCTGTAATCCAAGAATCGGCAGGTTGCAGGAGTTATCACGTACTGCAATCGACGACGTCGGCTGTAAAATCGGCAACGTTGGCTTTATAACCGACGTCGCCGACCGTGCAGCCGACGTCGTCGGATACAAAACACAAGCGGTATCATGTAAGGATTATTCCATATCCTAAACGACTTATCCGATACACATACCACATAAAAAAGGGTGTATTTCTCTCTTTCATTGAGAAGTACACCCTTTGCTATCTAAGAATAAGTTTTATTCTATTCCATCAAACTTACTGATGTTGTTCACGCAACAAATCGTTGACAGTTTTTACCGGATTGAAAGTACTCAAAGGCACTTCTACAAACACAGTGCTCCAGTCGCTCATCGAACCGTTCCACAAACCTGGCAACTCAAGTGCTTTCAGGTCTTTACCATTCTTCGACTTGTAAGAGATGAATCCTGTAGCTTTGTCTACATAATCCAGCAAATTGAATTTGTTACCTTTGTAGTCGCGTATTGCACAAACCAAATCAACCGGATTGAAGTGTGTACCCTGTTCGAACATAGCTTTCTTTTCCGGATCCTTCATGTCAATCTGCGAGCTTTCCAAAATCTGCAAAGAAACAGTTCCATCAGGATTGTAAGCCAAGAACGGGCCACCACCCGGTTCGCCTACATTCTTCACCATACCACATACACGCATCGGGCGGTTCAGTTTCTTACGCAAATAGATTACCAGGTCGGCATCTTCCAAATCCTTGATGTCTTCCTTTCGGCAACGCAACTGCTGCTGTACGAAACGGATAATGGTTTCCAACTGATCGTGGCTATAATGTCCGCCATCCAGCAACTTCAAATACTGGAAAGCCTGCTGCTGCAAAGTAACCAATACACCGGCCAGCAACTTCTTATAAGTAACTGTATCCCCTTTCAGTCTGTCTGGTACTACGTTGTCAATATTCTTAATGAACACGATATCCGCATCCAGATCGTTCAGGTTTTCAATCAATGCACCATGACCACCCGGACGGAATACCAGTTTGCCATTATCGCGGAAAGGTTTGTTTTCCATATCGGCAGCCAATGTATCTGTGCTCGGTTTCTGTTCAGAGAAACTTACATTGAAGCTTACTCCATACTTCTTGGCATATTCTGCCACTTTTTCTTCAACCAGCTGGCTGAACAAAGCCTTGTGTTCGGTAGAAACGGTAAAATGTACATTTACCTGTCCGGTTTTACCAGCTGCATACAACGCTCCCTCAACCAAATGTTCTTCCAACGGAGTGCGAACGCCATTCGCATAACGATGGAATTTAAGAAGTCCTTTAGGCAACGCTCCATAATTCAAGCCGGCACCTTCGAGCAAATTAGAAACAACAGCCTTGTAGTTGTGTTCTGCAACCAGTGCATCGATATTTTTACCGGTATTGTCCAAGCAAGCAGCATTCAAGTCATTATAGAAAGCAAAGCTATGAATATGATCGAAGAATTTTTTCTCGAAATCAGTAGTAGGTACGCTATAGTCTGCTCCTAAAAATTCAAACAGGTTTTTGAACATACGGCTGGCTGCTCCCGAAGCCGGAACAAACTTCACGACCTTTTTATCAGTATCTTTATACGCATCCCATGCAGCCAGATATTTTTTCTGTTCGTCTGCATCAGCAATCATAATTCCCCTGTTTTCCACCGAGGCTGCTCCAGCCAATTTTAAATAAGGAAAGCCTTTTTCAAAACAAGCCAACTGTTCAGCAATCTGCTGTTCTGAAATCCCCTTTTTTGCTAATAATTCCTTGTCTTCGTGTGTTAACATATATGATAAATTTAATAAGTTAATATAAACGGTCTATCCTAATAACTTTGCCCAAATGTATAAAAAAACCTGCAAGATTATCAAAAAGAGAAAGAAAAAAACTATCTTTACCCACAACGAAATGAATGCATGTCATGGAAAAGCAAGATTTTTTTAATCCTAAAGAGTATAAACAGCTATTTACACTATACAAAAAACTTCTGCAACTATCGGGAGATACTCTTCAAAAAGATGACTGTAAACATCTAAAAACACATCTTATAAAAGTCATGTCGGAAGGAAACATTCCACGCAATGCATTCGGCATGAATCCGATTATCAAAGATATGCAGACAGCCGTAATTGTAGCTGAAGAAATTGGTATGCGCCGGGCTTCCATCATTGGCATCATGCTACACGAGTCTGTAAAGTATAATCTATGCACATTGGAATCTGTACGGCAGAAATACGGAGAAGATGTAGCCGGTATCATACATGGCCTGGTAAAAATCAATGAACTTTATGCCAAAAGCCCTACCATAGAATCGGAAAATTTCCGTAATCTGCTGCTTTCTTTTGCTGAAGATATGCGGGTTATTCTGATTATGATAGCCGACCGTGTCAACTTAATGCGACAGATTAAAGACAGTGACAACGAGGAAGCTCGTCTGCAGGTATCCAATGAAGCTGCTTATCTTTACGCTCCATTGGCTCATAAACTGGGCTTGTATAAACTGAAATCGGAGCTGGAAGATTTATCGCTGAAATATACCCAGCACGATATTTATTATCATATCAAGGATAAATTAAATGCAACCAAGGCTGCACGAGACCGCTACATTGAAACTTTTATCCAACCTATACAAAAGAAACTGGAAGAAGCCGGACTGCACTTTCATATGAAAGGACGTACCAAATCTATTCACTCCATCTATCAGAAGATGAAGAAACAGAACTGTCCTTTCGAAAATGTGTACGATCTCTTCGCCATACGTATCATCCTTGACTCTCCTCTTGAAAAAGAGAAACAGGAATGCTGGCAGGCTTACTCCATTGTAACCGATATGTATCTGCCTAACCCCAAACGTTTGCGCGACTGGCTTTCTGTGCCCAAAAGCAACGGATACGAATCTCTTCATATCACAGTAATGGGTCCGGAAGGAAAATGGGTAGAAGTACAGATACGTACCGAGCGTATGGATGAAATAGCAGAAAAAGGTCTGGCAGCTCACTGGAGATATAAAGGAATAAAGGGAGAAACCGGACTGGATGAATGGCTGAATTCTATCCGCGAAACACTGGAGAATGCAGACAGTGACATGGAAGCAATGGACCAGTTTAAGCTGGATTTGTACAAGGACGAGGTCTTTGTATTTACTCCTAAAGGTGATTTGTATAAGTTACCGCAAGGAGCTACCATTCTGGACTTTGCATTTACCATCCATTCCAACCTGGGATGCCGGTGTATTGGTGCACGGGTAAACGGCAAGAATGCCCAACTGCGTCAGACACTGAACAGTGGCGACCAGGTGGAAATCATGACTTCGAATACCCAGACTCCCAAACAAGACTGGCTGAACTTTGTTACTACGTCGAAAGCCCGTACAAAAATACGTCAGGCACTGAAAGAAATAGCAGCAAAGCAAACTCAATTTGCCAAAGAGACATTGGAGCGTAAATTCAAAAACCGCAAACTGGAATATGATGAAGCGGTATTGATGAGACTGATTCGTAAATTGGGCTTCAAGACGGTCACCGACTTCTATCAAAGTATTGCCAGCGAAACGATGGACATCAACGAGGTCATTGACAAATATCTTGAACTGCAGCGTAAAGAAAATGAACAGCGGGATGAAATTATCTACAGAAGTGCCGAGAACTTCAACATACAGCAAAGTACAGAAGGAAAAGACTATTATAAAGATGATGTGCTGGTAATCGACCAGAATCTGAAGGGAATAGACTTTAATCTGGCACGATGCTGCAATCCTATTTACGGAGATGAAGTGTTTGGATTTGTAACCATTTCCGGAGGTATCAAAATACACCGCTGCGACTGCCCCAATGCAAAGGAAATGAAAGCACGCTTTCCTTACCGCATCGTACGCGCACGCTGGGCAGGCAAAAGTACCGGCAAGCAATATCCTATTACGCTGAGAATTGTAGGACATGATGATATAGGAATCGTGACCAATATCACTTCTATCATAAACAAAGAAAACAGTATTCTGTTGCGCTCCATCAGTATTGATTCACACGACGGACTGTTTTCAGGAATGCTGACTGTCATGGTAGATGATACCTCTAAACTGGAAGCACTGATAAAGAAAATTAAAACAGTAAAAGGTGTAAAACAGATAAGTAGAGGATAATTAAAATGTTAAAAAACAAACGAATCGCCTGATAATACAAACAAAAGCAGTATTTTTAGACGTTTTTTAATAATGAATAAAAATGAAAAAGATTTTTCTTACAACCTTATTTTTAGTATCAAGTATCTTGATTGTACTGGCACAAGGTACTGCGGAGATTACATTCGACAAGACTACACACAACTTTGGAACTTTCTCTGAAAATAATCCTAAAGTAACATGTAAATTCCAATTCAAGAATACGGGAGACGGACCATTGGTTATCCATCAGGCTATTGCCTCATGCGGTTGCACTGTTCCACGCTATCCCAAAGAACCAATCAAACCGGGAGAAGGTGGTGAAATTACTATAATTTACGATGGAACAGGTAAATTTCCTGGACATTTCCGCAAGTCTATCACACTTCGTACTAACGGAAAAAAAGAAATTACCAGACTTTACGTAGAAGGAACCATGATGCCTAAAGACGACAAATAAATTTAGAATACAAAACATAAGGCCAATCCGGTACCACTGCCAGATTGGCCTTTCTTCTTTCTCTCTTTCTATAAAGTGTTATATGTCTGAAAAATCAAATTAGATTAGAAAAGAATACCCAAACGGAATCCGACATCACTCTGTCCGTCGATATCTCCCAATAAGGTTTGAGTATGATTGGTTGCATAGTTATAAAAACCTGCTACATGAAAGCCAAAACGTCTGTCTGTTCGAGGATAGATTTTCAAACCAATCTCTGGAGATACATAAAAGCCCCAAGCCTCATCATACAATCCTCTGCTGCCATAATATGTGGTATTGCGAGCAAACATTGTTCCAAGTTTCACTCCCACATAGGGCTTTACGTGCGAACCCTCATACAGATTATATGATGTAGTAACACCAAAAGGAAGCTGATAGGCAGAACGCTGCTGATCTGTTGTAAGTGATTCTGTAGGCGACAAAGCTAATGTTTGGCGACCTACATATTTATGATTAGTATGAAAATTGGCAAATACTCCAACCTCCCATTTGGGAAGTACCTCATAAGCAACCTCAAAGTTCATTCCCCAACCACTTATTTTCTCTGCAAAATCAGTACCTAACGGAGCATTCATCTGCCAGTCTACTGTAAAATGCAACTTTTCAGAATTCCATTGTGCATGTGCCTGCACGGTAAAAAACGATAATGCACAGGCTACTATTGCTACTTTTCGAAACAATTTATTTGTCTTCATATTATATCCTCCCCTTAATTGTTACGTGTAATATAATCCGACTGAGCAAAAGCCTGATCTACACCATCCAACAAAAACAACAGATTGGTTTTTCCATTGCCATAACTATAGCCCGATGCACTGGCATACCATACCACAGGAAGCTGTTTATTTTCATCCCCTTCCTCTTTTGACGTCAAGTCAACCATCTCAATAATCAATGCATTGGTATCATAAGAATAAGATACAGGATACGGATAATACCATCCTCCCCACCAGTCTCCCCAGAATCCCCAGTTCCACCAGCCATTCCAATAGCCACCTGTTACAATCTGAGTAGATTGGGCAAGATACGACAACTGTAAACCAATATTTGCGTCTTCTTTTTGTTCTGGTTCTGTCAGACGTGTATACCCTCTCTCATTCATATACTGTTCTACTTTGGAAATAAGTTGCATTGCATTCTCGTCTTTCCAATAAGTTGCTTTATATCCACCTATTTCCAATATACTATCTGGCAGAAAATAAGTCTGATATTTGCCAAAATCCACATTGTTGTCGTGATCTGTATATACAACCAAGTTGGCATCCATTTGTCCAAAATCCGGATCTTTCTCGCATGACATCATCCCCAATGTCATACAAGCCAATAATAACATTTTTTTCATAAGTCTCAACAATTTTCTTGTTTTATACTAAAACGAGCGTCCTTTATACACATTACTCTTTTCTATAGGCAATAATGCACCTGACAAAGAAAGTCTATTTGAATTAAAATTCGGTGTAATGTCTACTGAAGCATTATTTCCTCCATTAGGTAAGAAAATGTCTATACGAGCAGAAATTCCAGTACCCATCACATTCATAGACACTCGAATATTATTCTTCTTGTCTTTTTTCACTTCATAGTTGGTAAGCTTACCTTCTACCGTTACTCCTCCAATACCATTGGGGCCGCTTACCGGAATATTGAAAGCAACCTGTACCACAGCTTCATCACCGTTTACAGAAACAAAATTAGTATTCGAAGACACGTAAGCAGTCTGGCCATATTTAAAAACTACACGATCTGCTTCCAATGTAAAAGCCTTCTGATTAATAGCTTGTTCTGCCTCACAGAACATAAGACTGTCTAAGCGTGCCTGCAACTCTTTCTTTTGTTCCCGAGTCAATTCTTGCTCCGGAGTCTGTATTTGAGCATACCCTCTCATTGAGATCAGGGCTACTACCATGAAAAATAAAATCCGTTTCATAATCTCCATTTTTTAATGTTCATCTATAAAACAACGAAAAGAGAATTTCGCTGCATGAAACTCATTTAAAAAAGTATAAAAGCATCATAAAAGACACATGTTATCTCTTTTCTTTTTATATTTAGATATTCAATAGTAAGAAACCTTAAACTTTTATCTATATGAACAGCATTTCAGATATAACCATGCTTATAGCCGTCATTGCATTGGCTATGTGGCCCATCGCTTTATTCATTCTCCACTTTTTGAATGAACGCAAAAGAAAACTGGAACATATCGAACGAATGACAAAAAACGAACTCGACGATATCTCAACTCAAGACCTTGTCCTCAGTGTATTGAAAAAAATAGGATGCCAACCGGAAATCAATTCTGAAGAACATATATGTTTCAAATACCAAGGTGAAGACTTTTACATTGCAACCGAACCGGAAAACCGGTTCATCATGATATGGAACCCATGGTGGGGATCCATCAGTACAGATAATGAGGCACTGCCATTCTTAAAAGAAATCATTAATCTAACCAATATAAACTCTCTTATTACTACAGTCTATATGGCCGATGAAGATGAAAAGACTATAGGCCTGCACTCTCGATGTCATACCTTCTTCTCCCCCAATGAAGGAGAATTGGAAGAACACATGAAAATGCTATTGGATTCGTTTTTCGATACACACAATGCCGTAAAAGACAATATGAACCAATTAAGCTCAGCTGCAATAAATGAAGAGACCCAAAAAGAGCGTGTAAAAATCAAAGGATTTGCTGCATATAAAAAAGAAAATACAGTCCCCATAGATCCTGAAACTACAAAATAATATACCTTTGCAACCATGAAACAAACATTAGAAGACAACAAAGGTATTCCATCCTCCTTATTATGGACTTTAGCCATCATCTCCGGTATATCCGTAGCTAATCTGTATTACAACCAACCACTACTAAATCGGATTAGTGAAGACTTAAACATATCCGAGTTTACTGCCAATCTTATCCCTATGGTTACACAAATAGGTTATGCACTGGGATTGCTGTTCATTATTCCTTTGGGTGACTTGTACAAGCGGAAACATATCATTGTAACAAACTTTCTGCTATTGGCTCTATCCATGTTCGGATTTGCCATATCCAGTCATATATACTTTACCTTGGCAGTATCTTTGATTACTGGAATCTGTTCGGTAATGCCACAAATCTTTATCCCCATTGCCGCACAATTCTCCCAACCAGAAAAGAAATCACAGAATATCGGTATATTGGTAAGCGGACTACTGACCGGAATTTTAGGTTCACGGGTCGTCAGCGGTATAGTAGGAGAATATTGGGGATGGAGAACCATGTATTATATTGCAGCCATTTTAATGCTGCTCAGTATTCTTGTCGTTATACGTACCCTTCCCAATATGCCCGTCAACTATAAAGGAACTTATTGGGGGCTGATGAAATCTGTTTTCTCTTTCATCAGAGACAATGCTACATTGCGTATGGTTTCTGCCCGCGCCGGACTGTGTTTCGGATGCTTTCTGTCTTTATGGGCCTGTCTTGCCTTCAAGATGAGCGGTGAACCGTTTTACGCAGGAAACAACATCATCGGTATGTTAGGGTTATGTGGTATAGCAGGAGCCATGACCGCTTCACTGGTAGGTAAGTACGTCCGTATATTGGGCGTGAGAAAATTAAACTACATCGGATGTTCCATCATGATTCTATCATGGATTATACTATATGTATTTCAAAACAGCTATATCGGAATCATTGCCGGTATTATTTTGATAGACATTGGTATGCAGTGTGTGCAATTAAGCAATCAGACTTGTGCACTTTCTCTGGCTCCTCATGCATCCAACCGAATGAATACAATTTTCATGACCACTTACTTTTTAGGTGGGTCGTTGGGAACATTCCTTGCCGGAACTTTCTGGCACAGTTTTGAATGGGCCGGTGTAACAGGAGTAGGTATCTGCATGGCCGCCTGCTCCATGCTCATCACTCTTTTTACCAAACATTAAGTTCCATTTTATGAATCAATCTGCTATTTATCCTAAAGACTGGCTATCTATACACCCCTATACAAGTCAGCAGCCCTCAGACAAATACTTTATCGATTTGTCCAACCAGTTATATACTGTTTCTATCCCGGAAGAACTCCCGGTTCATTTCCGGAAAAAGCTCTGTACATATACGGCTGCCTATCTGGAAGACATTATTTCCAATCTTGGTTTATGGAACAGCTTCCGCCAAGAACATCGTCGTCTTTATCATACTGCATTACCTTTTTATGCGGTTTCCACCGACTATATAGATGAAGAAGTAAACGAAGAGGATATTCGCTTTATTATATGGAATACATGGCAGAAGGCACTCTACCCTCACAGTTATATCAACCCTAACGACGAGCGGATTCATCGCCTGTCCCAATCATTCTATCAAATTTTATGTAAGGCATACGAAGAAGCTCCCGAAAACGATGTACTGGAAAACTATTTCCACGATTTCAAAGATGAGAAGGATGCCGACCGGAAACTGACCTGGCTATTCGGACACACCTATCTGACTGAACCATCCATGCAGCCTTATATCGAACGAGTTACTCCCAAGGACCGATTCATTATACCTACCGGACCATTGGCACTGTTCTTGCACGAATGGATGGATTTACTGAGCAAGAATGCTTCGTGGAAACAAATCAAAGGACTGTACACTCCCGAACCGGTTATTCCACTGAAAACAAAAGAGAAGAATGCCAACACCTACCAGCGTTTTACCAATGGAAACAACGGCAAACATATTGCCTACCTCAACGGATACGGCGAGTTACGCCATTTCCTTACCCAAATATTGGGATGGGCAGACGATGATGAACATACACTGCCACAAATGAAAAACCACCGGAACTTTATTTTGGTGAGTAATCCGGAAAAAGGTATTCTGCTGGCCAAAGACATTTGCGAATACATTGCAGACAGCGCCAACAAGCTATACAATAAAGAAGAGGCTCAAAAACACGCTTTCCGTCTGCTCACCGAAGAAACAGTCTGTCCGCCCGACTTACTGTCTTATTGCATCGAGCATCAGCTCATTCCAGATGCTCAGTTGCCGGTGCATGGCGAACAGGAATTAGTACAGCGTAATGCCGACTTCATAGCCCGTCATTCTCTCCTGTATTATTATCGAGGAGACTAAAAAGATACTGAAAGAACAATCAAGCCATATAAAAAAGGATTCTGCAATTTTCCTTACAAGAAGATTACAGAATCCTTTTATATATAATCTCATTAAAACGGACTATAACTCTTTCAGTTCCTTATACAAGCGCTGTACCGGAAGCCCCATCACGTTATAGTACGAACCTTTCAGTCCGGTCACACCTACAAAGCCAATCCACTCCTGTACTCCATACGAACCGGCTTTATCCATCGGATGGTATTTCTCTACATAATAACCGATTTCCTCGTCCGACAGCATATCGAATGTCACTTCCGTTACCGAAGCAAAAGACTTCTGAAAGTCTACAGTCGTCAGACAAACTCCGGTAATTACCTGATGCGTACGCCCCGAAAGCATGCGCAACATACGGCAGGCACCAGCCTCATCTACAGGCTTACCCAGCACCATGCCGTCTACATACACTATCGTATCAGCTGTAATCACCAACTCATCCGGCTGCAGGGAAATACGATATGCATTCGCTTTTTCCTGGGCAATGTAAACCGGTATTTCCTCTCCGTTCAATGACTCCGGATATGTTTCGTCTATACCCGGTACAATCTTCACTTCGTAATCCACTCCCAGGCCAGACAAGAGTTCGCGGCGGCGTGGCGAATTGGAAGCCAATATTATCTTATATTTCTTCAAGTTATCGAGCATAACCAACTCCTTTCTTACCAGCCAAAAGCAGCTTCGTGAGACATCCATTTACCTTGAGCACGCAATACCTGTTCTACCACGTCACGTCCACAGCCATATCCCCCGTTACGATGAGAGATATATGTACAAACCGCCTTTATTTCGGGAGCAGCATCAGCCGGACAGCAAGGCAGTCCTACCAGACGCAAGACTTCATAATCGGGAATATCATCTCCCATATAGAGCACCTCTTCTGCTTTCAGATTGTATTTCGAAAGAAAATCGGCATATTCTCTGGTCTTGACAGCAGCCCCCATATAGATATCCTTGATACCCAATCCTTCGTAGCGCAAACGTACAGCCTCGGTTTTTCCTCCGGTAATGATGGCTACATGCAACCCACATTTCACCGCAAGCTGAAGCGCATATCCATCTTTAATATTGACGGTACGCATAGGTTCTCCATTGGGGTGAAGAACGATGGTTTCCGCACTCAGCACACCATCTACATCAAAGACCAATGCCTTTATTTTTGTCAAATCGTAATTTATCATGGTTTCTGATTTTTAGAAATCGTATAATTGTGAATATTCTTACTTATCTGTTCGTACATAGCTGCCAGTTCCGGTTCGGAAGCCAACATCTCCAGATGACGTTCGATGACGTTTACATCATATCGGCAGGCCGGACCTGTCTGTGCTTCTACTGGCGACAAGTGATGTACCTTACGTGCCGTTTCGTCGATAAGCGGAAGCATAGCCTCAAACGGCAAATGCTGTGCAGACAGCAAATGTGCACACACGGCATACATATGATTTGTAAAATTGCAGGCAAATACTGCTGCGATGTGCAGATAACGGCGCTGTTCGGACGTAGCTTCGTAGACTTTAGGAGACAATGTACTTGCCAACTCTTTCAACAAATGCAAGTCGTCTGCCACACAGGCTTCTACAAAAAAAGGAACTTCAGCAAAGTCCACCGGTCGCTGCTTACTGAAAGTCTGCATCGGATAAAGCACTCCGTAGCGTACAGCATGACCTTCCCATACACTTTGAGGCATGCTGCCGGCAGTATGCACAAACAAGGCTTGCGGATTTCTTTTTACCAGTACCGGAATCAAATCCTGCAACACTGCATCTTTTACCGATACGATATACAGTTCTGCTTCTGCCGTTACATCCTCCAGAGAAGTAGTATAAGCACAGTCCAACAGTGTACCCAATGCAGCGGCAGACTGCTCGGTACGACTGTATACCTGACAGACTTCATATCCTTTCTCCTTCAAGACCTTTCCCAGATGTGTAGCTACATTTCCTGCACCAATCAGTGCTATTTTCATCAGTCTATCCTTATTCATCTTTCATTTTATTTCATTTGGACGACAGCCAATAGAGCAATACCCCTATCAACAACAATGTAAGTGGAAGCAAATAGGTTGACACCTGTCCTAATAAAGCAGTCACCAATGCAATATTCTGAATGAGCCAGATACCAGCTAAAATAAGTCCTACCGATTTGTCCGACTTAAACCACAGAAATGTAACAGCTGCATACAGCAACATAGTATCCTTCTGCATTACCCAATCCAGATTATAATCGGAGAAGTCAATCCATTTGTCCAACAGATACAACACTCCCATCAGTACCAGGAAAACTGCCGTAGCCTTATATGTATCCTTTTGCGAAGAAACCTTAACAGCCATGCTTACTGTCCTCCATACTTATTAATATGCACTTTCTCCCATTGCAGATGTTCCTCGTTGAAAGGCTTCCGTTCCATTCCCTTATGCCCGATGGCAATAATAGACAACACCTGAAGCTGCAAAGGAAGCCCCAATATGGCACGCACATACTCATCAGACGGCATTCCGGTAGCCACATAACGTTCGCGTACCTGAATCCAACAACTGCCCAATCCCAAATCTTCTGCCTGCAACTGTATCAGAATAGAAGCTACCGAAGCATCTTCAATCCATACGTCACTGGCCAAAGGATCGGCTGCAACTACAATCGCAAGTGCAGCCTCTTTCAGAAAAGCAGAGCCCGATTCCTTGCAACGAGACAACTTGTCGAGGGTTTCCTTGTCGTCGACAACTATAAACTGCCAACAATTGCTGCGCTTGGAAGAAGGAGCCATCAGAGCGGCTTTCAACAAAGTCACCACTTCTTCCTGAGTCAATTCCTCCTCCGTAAACTTACGCATGCTGCGTCTGTTTTTGAGTAAATCGCTGAAATTCTCCATAAATTAAAAGTTTTAGCCAGACAAATATAAGAGTTAAACTCGGAATGCTCAACAAAAAATTATATATTTGCATAAAACGATGAGTATCCGACTGACTACATATTATAATTCCAAAGATCTTCCCTCCCTGCCCGGTTCGAACATCTTCCACTCTTCAGAGTTGTTTCAAGTATTGGAACAGACCTCTGGATATCAGCCTATCATGCTGGTAGCTACGGAAAAAGAGAAAGTCATCGGCAAATTATTATGTATCACAAGGCGTAACTTCCGTCTGCTGGGCTTTACGAATAAGACTTATGTTTACGGCACCGGAGAATACTTTACGACACCAGGCAAAGAGGAAGCAATTTTCGGCGAGTTCCTTTCCTATTTTACCCGGCGATTTTCCGATCAGTCCTTTCTTATCGAATTCCGCAATTTAGAGAAGCCTCTTTTCGGATACAAATATTTCCGGCAGAACGGATACTTCCCGATACGATGGTTACGTGTACGAAACTCCATCCACCATGAAACAATAGACAAATGGATGAGCGCATCGCGCAAGCGCCAGATAAACCACGGCATAAGAAACGGAGCCGTTATAGACATTGCCCACAACGAGCAAGATGTAAAAGCCTTTTTCTCTATGCTGAAAAAATATTATTCTCCCAAGATACACCGTTATCTCCCCGATTACTCGTTCTTTATATCACTCATCCGCCAATCCGGCAACAAAGAGTTAGGAAAAATCTTTTTAGTCAGGTATAAAAACAAAATTATAGGAGGTGCAGTCTGCCTGTTTTCGGGCAATACCGCTTACCTGCTGTTCTCCGGTGGTATGAGAAAGACATACGCCCGATTGTATCCGGGAGTTTTATCCGTATGGAATGCCATGACATACGCAGCCAAACACCAATATACACATTTTGAATTTATTGATGCCGGCCTTCCTTTCCGCAAATACAGTTACCGCGATTTTATCCTACGCTTCGGAGGGAAACAACTCAGTAGCCGACGCTGGTTTAAAATCCGCTGGAACTGGCTGAACAAACTGCTTATCAAGATCTACGTATAACCATAACCCCTATTCCACTGTACGTTATTTTATCTTGCAAATAAAGTATTTTTACATGGTGAGATAAAACATATAGCCCACGTCGTTGAATATATAACCAACGTCAACGGCTATACATCCAACGACGCCGAATCTGCATCCGACGTCGCCGATTAAAAGGAAGGACTTACTCCATAGAAGATAAATCACTGAAAAACAAAATTTTTCCATTATCTACAATATTTATACTTCCCGTTCATCTCATTTAATCCTCGCCGTATCACTACAAAATAAAAAACATCACCCATTAAAATAAATCTTGCAAAAGTTTCGTTTTTCAGCACAAAATTACTTTCTTTGTGCAACTGATAAATGAAACTTTAAGCTTAATACCAATAAAAAACAACACGATTATGAAAATTTCTCACATCGAACATTTGGGTATTGCTGTAAAAAGCATCGAAGAAGCCCTTCCTTATTACGAAAACGTACTTGGTTTAAAATGCTATAATATTGAGACTGTAGAAGATCAGAAAGTCAGAACAGCCTTTCTTAAATGTGGCGATACCAAACTGGAGTTGCTTGAACCGACTTGTCCGGAAAGTACAATTGCCAAATTTATAGAAAACAGAGGCATGGGAGTACATCATGTAGCATTTGCAGTAGAAGACGGAGTAGCCAATGCACTGGCAGAAGCAGAAACCCAGGGTATCCGACTCATCGACAAAGCTCCACGCAAAGGAGCAGAAGGATTGAACATTGCATTCTTACATCCAAAATCTACAATGGGAATCCTGACCGAATTATGTGAAAAATAATTTCAGAAGATGAACTGATTTTTCAGGATTCAGCAACTGCAAAAAGAAATAGAGGTGTATCAAAACAAAATGATAATATCGTTTTTGACATTCTGAACGTAGCGAAAATCTCAAATGCAATCATGAGACAGGCTTTGCCGAAATTATCCCTTCGCTATGTTCAGAATGCAATCTTGTGTTAACCTTTTGCTTTCAACTCTTCCCTCTCTTTGCTGCTGCAAGCCTGAAATCTCCATCTTTTATTTATCAATCAATAAATATTCTAATACCATGAGTAACCAACTTGAAAAAGTAAAAGAGCTGATTGAACTACGTGCCCAGGCTCGTTTGGGTGGTGGTGAAAAAGCAATCGAAAAACAACACGCAAAAGGAAAATATACAGCCCGCGAACGTATCGCCATGCTATTGGACGAGGGCAGTTTCGAAGAAATGGATATGTTTGTCAAACACCGTTGTACAAACTTCGGTATGGACAAGAAACATTATCTGGGCGATGGTGTCGTAACCGGTTACGGTACAATTGAAGGACGTCTGGTATATGTATTTGCACAGGACTTTACCGTATCGGCAGGTTCCTTGTCGGAAACTATGTCTCTGAAAATCTGTAAAGTGATGGATATGGCCATGAAAATGGGTGCTCCTTGTATCGGTATCAACGACTCGGGTGGTGCACGTATTCAGGAAGGTATCAATGCACTGGCAGGATATGCTGAAATTTTCCAGCGTAACATTCTTGCTTCGGGAGTGATTCCTCAGATTTCGGGTATCTTTGGTCCTTGCGCCGGTGGTGCAGTGTATTCTCCGGCATTGACAGACTTTACTTTGATGATGGAAGGTACATCGTATATGTTCCTTACCGGACCTAAAGTAGTAAAAACTGTAACAGGTGAAGATGTTTCGCAAGAAGATCTGGGAGGTGCAAGCGTTCACTCTACCCGTTCGGGAGTAACCCACTTCACTGCCTCCACCGAAGAAGAAGGTCTGGCATTAATCCGCAAGTTGCTGAGCTACATTCCTCAGAACAACCTGGAAGAACCTCCTTATGTAGACTGTACAGACCCTATCGACCGTCTGGAGGATTCCTTAAACGAAATTATCCCCGACAGTCCTAACAAGCCATACGATATGTACGAAGTCATCGGAGCTATTGTAGACAACGGTGAATTCCTTGAAATACAACGTGACTTTGCCAAAAATATCATTATCGGTTTCGCACGTTTCAACGGCCAGTCTGTAGGTATCGTGGCAAACCAGCCTAAATTCCTTGCCGGAGTATTAGACTGCAATGCATCTCGTAAGGGTGCACGCTTCGTACGCTTCTGCGACGCATTCAACATTCCTATCGTATCTTTAGTCGATGTTCCAGGATTCCTTCCGGGTACCGGACAAGAATATAACGCAGTCATTCTGCATGGAGCCAAACTGTTGTATGCATACGGCGAAGCTACTGTTCCTAAAGTTACAGTTACTTTACGTAAATCGTACGGAGGTTCACATATCGTAATGAGCTGTAAGCAGTTGAGAGGCGACATGAACTATGCATGGCCTACTGCAGAAATCGCAGTAATGGGTGGTGCCGGAGCCGTAGAAGTATTGTATGCAAAAGAAGCCAAAGAAGCTGCAGATCCTAAAGCATTCATGGCTGAAAAAGAAGCAGAATATACCAAACTGTTTGCCAATCCGTACAATGCTGCCAAGTATGGCTATATCGATGATGTAATAGAGCCACGCAATACACGTTTCCGTATCATTCGTGCATTGCAGCAGTTACAGACCAAGAAATTGAGCAATCCAGCCAAGAAACATGGCAATATTCCATTGTAATAACCTTAAAAAAAGAGTATTTATGAACAAACATAAAGCCGGAATATTCCTATCCTTGCTGCTGTTGGCTGTTTTCAGTTCCTGCACCAAGCAGAAACCGAACAACAAGCTGGTGATTAATGAAGTCTTAGTAGACAACCAAAGTAACTTCCAAGACGATTATGGTATTCACAGCGGATGGATTGAAATATTCAATAAAGCATATAGCACAGCCGATCTGGCAGGATGTCTGCTGAAAGTAAGCAGTCAGCCAGGAGATACCATTACCTATTTTATTCCTAAAGGTGATGTATTGACCAGCATCAAACCACGCCAGCATACTTTATTCTGGGCAGACGGGACTCCAAGAAGAGGAACATTCCATACCAATTTTGTATTAGACAAAAACAATGCCAACTGGATTGGTCTTTATGACTCGGGACGTAAACTTCTGGACCAGGTCGTAGTACCTGCCGGCATTCTAAAAGCCAACCAATCGTATGCACGCGTCAGTGATGCAGACAACCAGTGGGAGGTAAAAGACGACAGTGCTGAAAAGTATGTAACTCCAAGTACTAACAACAAGACGATAGAAAGCAATCCTAAAATGGATAAATTCGAACAACACGACCCAGCCGGAATCGGTATGGCTATTTCTGCCATGAGTGTCGTATTCTTAGGATTGATTCTGCTTTATATCTGCTTTAAATTTATCGGTAAGACAGCCATCGTTTTGCGTAAACGCAATGCAATGAAAGCACATAATATTACAGATAAACAAGAAGCAAAAGAAAAAGGACTGGGAGAAGCACCGGGAGAAATCATCGCTGCTATTTCAATGGCACTTCACGAAGCTCAAGGAGCCGACCATGATGTGGAAGAAACCATTCTTACCATCAGCCGTGTGAAACGAAGCTATTCTCCTTGGAGTTCAAAAATCTATACTTTGCGCGAAACGCCTCATAAAAAATAATCTCTAAAGAATAAAACAATGAAAGAATATAAATATAAAATTAACGGTAATCTCTATAAAGTAACTGTAGGCGATATAGAAGACAACAACGTACGTGTAGAAGTAAACGGTACTTCATACACTGTAGAATTGGAAAAACAGGCTAAACCCAAAATCAAACCTGTAGTACGTACTGAATCTACTACACCGGCAGCACCTCCTACTCCAATCAGCAGACCAGCTGTAAGTGGTGGTAAATCGGGTATTAAATCACCGTTACCAGGTGTTATTCTGGAAATTAAAGTAAAAGAAGGAGATACTGTAAAACGCGGACAAACACTGATGATACTGGAAGCCATGAAAATGGAAAACGATATCAAGTCTGACCGCGACGGTAAAGTGACAGCAATCAATGTCAGCAAAGGAGAATCTATTCTGGAAGGTACGGACCTTATAATCATTGAATAATTATGGGAGAATTTGTTAGTTTTTTACAAAATAACTTGGCAGATTTCTGGACATATACCGGCTTCTACAATGCAACATACCAGCATATTATCATGCTGCTCATCGGTATATTCTTCATTTATCTTGCCGTAGCAAAAGAATTTGAGCCAATGTTGCTCATTCCTATCGGATTTGGTATTCTGATAGGCAATATTCCATTCAATATGGAAGCCGGATTGAAAGTAGGTATTTACGAAGAAGGCTCCGTGCTCAACATTCTCTATCAGGGAGTTACATCCGGATGGTATCCGCCGCTTATCTTCCTGGGAATTGGTGCCATGACCGACTTCTCGGCTTTGATATCAAATCCAAAACTGATGCTAATCGGTGCAGCCGCTCAATTCGGTATATTTGGAGCTTATATGATTGCACTGGCAATCGGATTCGATCCGATGCAAGCTGCCGCTATCGGTATTATCGGTGGAGCAGACGGTCCTACGGCTATCTTCCTCTCCTCCAAACTGGCACCTAACCTCATGGGAGCGATTGCTGTATCAGCCTACTCATACATGGCATTAGTTCCAGTGATACAACCGCCTATCATGCGTTTACTGACCACCAAACATGAACGTCTGATTAAAATGAAAGCTCCTCGTGCTGTATCACATACAGAGAAAGTAATGTTCCCTATCGTAGGTCTGTTGCTGACTTGCTTCCTTGTACCGTCAGGTCTGCCGTTGCTGGGTATGCTTTTCTTCGGTAATCTTTTGAAAGAAAGTGGAGTTACACGCCGTTTGGCAGAAACTGCCCGTGGTCCGCTGATTGACACTATTACCATTTTGTTGGGACTCACAGTAGGTGCTTCTACTCAAGCTTCCGAATTCCTTACTATGGACTCTATCAAAATCTTTGCATTGGGAGCGTTATCATTTGTAATCGCGACTGCATCCGGAGTTTTATTTGTCAAGATATTCAATCTGGTTCTGAAGAAAGAAAATAAAATCAATCCGCTTATCGGAAACGCAGGTGTATCTGCAGTTCCCGACTCAGCCCGCATTTCGCAGGTTATCGGTTTGGAATACGATCCAAGCAACTACCTCTTGATGCATGCCATGGGTCCTAACGTAGCTGGCGTTATCGGTTCTGCCGTTGCTGCCGGTATTTTACTGGGATTCCTTATCTAAAAGATGTTTATTTATACACTATAAGAAGAGGCTCTTATCAAGGGTCTCTTCTTTTTTATATCATTTTTAAGCAAAAATCAAAATCTAAACTATTGATTTATGTCATTAAAAATAAAAGATATCTCATATTTTTCCAATTTTTATTCTTACTTGATAAGACTGCTGTATATCTTTGCACCCGCAAATCAAAACTAGACAAGAAGATGTTAGAAAACAAAACTGTAAAGTACCATATTCCGCAGAACGGAATATACGTGTATGTTCGTACTAATGAAAGCAAAACCGAAATGATTGTTTTAAACAGTACCGACAAAGAACAAGTACTACCCAACAATCATTACAACATCTTGACAAAAGATCACAAGGAAGGGAAAGATATCTCGAGTGGAAAAAAAGTAGACTTTACCCAAAACTTGATTTTAGCAGCACACCAATCTATGATTATTGAATTTGGAAAATAAAAGTAAAGGTCGGTACATATAGTTTACCGACCTTTACTTTTTTATCACAAAAGTTTATACCATATCATCTCCTGTTTTAGCAAATGTTACACGAATAGTCTTATGGAAAGGTATAAAGCGTGATATCACAGCAATCACCAATGTCACAATAAAAAGCCATCCCAGCATTTCTTTTAAAGCTAACAACAAGCTTTGCTGCTGTAAAGTAGTATAAAGTGTTGAAGTAGCCAGCTGAGTAGCCTCCATATATCCATGTCCCTGAGAAAGATTACTGGTCAATGCCTGAGAAAATTTCATAGAAGAGAGTGGATCCACCTCCGTCATAGTTTCCGACAAAGAAAACATGTATTTCTGCTCCAAATGATAAAGCACATTACTATAAAAAGATGTAGCTGCAATAGGAGTTAAAACAGAGCGGAATATTATCAGAAAAAAAGCATTCGACAATAAGAACTTTGGGTTCAAGTCTTCTACTGCAAACAAAGCAAAAGCTATAATCAGCGTCAACATCCCTACTCCACGTAAAAAGACAGGAAAGTAAAGCATTTCATACGTGCTATCCGGCGAAATTCCAAAATATAAAATTCCGAAGAAAACAACAAAGCATCCCATTCCTCCTGCTATCAGAAAACGGAAGCGCCAACGCTGCCAACGAAACCACCAGAAACAGATAAATGCCCCCAATACATATCCCGGCAACAAAAATATATAAAGAGAATAAGTATGTGTCGTATCTACTTTCAAGATAACGGACAAATAGTTGGTAAGCAGAGTAGTAGACGTACTGAAAAACATGACCAACATCATATAGAAATATCCGATAATTGTTTTAGTATGATAAAGCGGCATCAAACTTACATAAGGTTTTCGGGAATGTCGCTGAATCCAAATGAAAAAAGCGACCAAGACAGGAGCTATTACAATATACCAGCGAATCTTTTCTGAAGCCATCCAGTCCAATACCTTTCCGTAATTGAACACATACATCAACATCAGCAATGCCACAGAAATAAGAAACATTTCCCGTATATGCAGCTCTGATAATGGGATGGATTTTAAAGGACGATTATGACGATAGCAAACGATTACAGTCAGAATAGACAGCAACAATAAAGCCATCATAAAATAATACATATACTTCCAATTGTAATGATAAGCCAGTTCTGCAGTCAGTACCATGGAAAGCTGTCCTCCTCCATACACCAAAGGATAAAAATAAGAATAAAATTCACTTCGAATCTTCTTAGGACTGAAAATCGTCTGTGCATAACGGATAAACCACAGCATCAAAAAACCTTTCATGAAACCAATCACAAAACTGCACACAATCAATACATCCACATTCTGCGAACGGGCACAAATCCAACTGAGAAAAAATTGGAGAACAAGATTACACAGCAAATGAAACTTTGCAGAAAAACTATCCAATATTTTAGGGACAATAGGATATGCTACAGCCATACCGGCAGAAGCAGCATAATACCCCATTGTTATATCTTCTGTATTTGTACCTAACGTATTCGAAACTTCCAGCATGCTTCCTGTATACGAACCATTCAGCATTGTCACCGGCAGAATCACAATAAACACACTTGCCAATGCAAGCCAGTCAGGTACCCACTTCCTTACCGGAAGTCCCAATTGAACCATCTTTATCATCGACGTAAAGCTTCTGTTTCTACCATCATACCCGCCCGTAATTTCTGCATATCTTCAAGTTGTACATCTTCCAAATCAATACGCACCGGAATACGCTGCTGCACTTTCACAAAATTACCGGCAGAATTATCAGTAGGAACCAATGAATACTTTGAGCCAGTAGCTTCCGAAATAGCACTGACTCTTCCTTTAAAGACACGTCCTGGCAATGCATCCACTTTTATACGAACCTCCTGCCCTATGTAAATATTGGAGATTTGTGTTTCCTTATAATTAGCCGTAATCCATTTATCTTCACTCCTAACCAGATAAGAAATTACCTGTCCGGCCTGTACAAGCTGTCCAACATCCAATGTACGTCTTCCCATATAGCCATCATATGGAGCAACCAATACCGTATACGACAAATTCAATTTAGCCAAATCTACATCAGCTTCTTTTCTCAAGATAGCTGCCTGGGCACTGGTTGTTCGCTTGCTGGTTTCCGAATACTGAGACAATGCGGCCTTTTTTTGCCCAATCAATGCATCGTATCGCGCCTGAGCAGCTTCATATGCAGCCTTCGCTTGTTCGTATTGCTGCTCTGGCACAGACTCCTCTTTCAGCAGACGTTCAAAGCGATGATAGTCTTGCTCATACTGCCAGAGTTTAGCTTTTGCCTCAGCTATATTTGCCTCTTGCACAGCTACATTTGTCTGCGAGGTCTGAATACCTGAGTGCAGAACTTCCTGTGCTCCCCGGGCATCCAACAAAGCTGCTTCTGCTTCTTTTACCTTAATCTGATACTCCCTGTTATCCAATACCAACAAAGTATCTCCACGATGCACATACTGATGCTCTTTAAACCGTACTTCTTTCACATAACCGGTAGCACGGATATTCAAAGGAACCACATACTGATCTACAAAAGCATCATTGGTCACTTCATAATTAATATACTTCCAAAAATAAGTTGCAGTCCACCATAAACCAGAGACGGCCAAAACAATACATAATATATTCAACAATATATTTTGTAAACGTAGTTTCTTTAATTTCTTATGCTTAACTTGTAACTCTTGTGACATATTCTTCTTTTTATAATCTTCCACAAACCTTCTGAAGCTGATAATAAGTATAAATAACCCGTGTACGGGCATTGGTCAGCTGCAACTCCACATTAAGACGTACCGTATTCGCATCCAACAAATCGGTCAGAATTGCCAACTGATTCATATAACGGTTTTGCATAATACGATAATTCTCTTCTGCCTGACGTACAGAAAGCTGAAGAGCCTCCACCTCCTTCAATGCTTCCTGATGCCGAAGATAAGCTGTACGAATCTCTACACGCAAATGTTGCAATTGAAGTTCCTCCTCATTCTGACAAGCATAAACAGCCAGCCGACTCTCTTTCTTCTTATGATTGTTCTTATAAAGCGAAGACAACGAATACGACAAAGAAAGACCAATGTTCCAGTTATTATTATACAAATCGGCCATTGTACGCGATATAGGTCGTGCCAATGTATTTGATGCATAAAGAGATACTTGAGGAAGCGATGCAGAACGCACTCCTTTCACCTCATTTTTAGCCAACTCAGTCTGTTTCCGAAGCCATTTCAAAGAAGGTTCTTCCCGATATGCTTCTTCCCAATAAGCTTCATAATCCTCCAACAAAACAGGCATCGAAAACAAAGAGGTGTCCGGTTTTAACAGATAATCTTCCCTGATACCCAACAAAATAGCAAGCTGTTGTGAAAACAACCTGATATTATTCTCAACTTCAGTCAAAGACAAACGGTCGCGTGTAAGTTGCATTTCGCTACGAAGCACATCATTATTCGTAATCAATCCCTCACGTTTCATCCGACGAATGTCAAACAAACGCAGTTCCGATTCTTCAATCTGGCGCGACAAAATTTCATGCTGTTTATATAAGCTGAAAAGAGACATGTATTTTTCCAATAAATCCAGTTTCAATGCAGCACGATGTGCATCAGTCTGTAAAGATACAGCTTGATGTTCCAGTTGGGCTTTTTTCACCGCATAACGGATTTTTCCACCTTCATACAAGGGCTGAGTGAAATCCACTGCATAATTCTGTGACCAATCCGGTGTATCCGGATAAGTTGCATCAGACAAACCATGTTCAAAGACGACAGGCTGCCCCAATACACCTCCCTTCAGACCAATCTGAATGTCCGGCAATTTCATGGAAGAAGCTGTTTTGATACGTTCTTCTGCCATCTCCAGCTGAATCCGGTCGACCTTCAACTGAAGATTATGTTCAACTCCCCATTCAAAAAGACGGTCGAGTGTAAGAAATAAAGAATCCGAAGGTAAAGAAGCCTCCACGATAGTAGGAGTACAACATATCGCTGCACACAATACCTTTTTAGCTATTTTCAAGTACATCATATACAGCTTTCAGTTCCGACATCATGGTCCTGATTCCTTCTAATCCTATCGCACGTTCGGCATACACATATACCTGGTCCAATATCGGACGAATCTGTTCACGAAAATTTTCTCCCTCCGGAGTAAGAAAGACCAGTTTATTCCGCCGGTCATTCGGATCTTCCTGACGATATACGTACCCTTTCTTTTCCAGGTTATTCATCAAATTGGTCAGACAGGCCTTATCTTTTGCTGTACGTTCTGCCAATACCTGTTGAGTTATCCCCTGCTCGCGCCATAAACTACTCAACACCTGCAACATCTCAAATGTAATTCCGGCATTGTTTTTCTTTAATGTCCGTTGCATAGAACGACGAAAAGCCATTCGGGTACGAAATACCTGCAACATAAGTTCACGAAATTCGCTTCCTTCTCTATTCATTACTCAATTTTCTCTTAACGGATGCAAAGGTAGTACGAATTTCCTAAATAGTCAAATATTTGACTATTCAATTACAAAAAGACAATATCCCTCTCGTTCACATTCTACAAATTACAAAGAATTTGATTCCGGCATCTCTGTTTTTCTCATACTAAACTCACAGCCACAATACTGCTGATTGTAAAAGTTATATTCCTTAATGATAGCTATCCTACGCTCGCTCAATCCACCTTTCCTCCAGTTCTGATCCCACCAGATAACATCCGGATACGCAGCAACAGCCTCTTGTCCAGCTTCATTAATCTGTTCCAGACTCTTCCAGCGCGACGAGGCCAAGGTGGTAGTAATTACAGAAAATCCATTTTCGTGTGCATAACGTGCAGTTTCTTTCAGACGTAGTTTAAAACATTTCAAGCAGCGTCCTCCACGCTCAGGTTCATTCTCCAATCCTTCCATCGCACAGCGCCATGCCTCATGATTGTAATCAGCATCTACAATATCCAATCCCAATGACTGTGCATAACGCGTACATTCATCTTTACGGATAAGATACTCCTGCAACGGATAAATATTAGGATTGCAATAATAAATGGTAGGGCGTACACCGTGCTGCAACAAACACTCAATAATAGCCGATGAGCAAGGTGCACAACACGTATGCAGCAGCACTCGGTCTGCTCCTCCCGGCACTTCCAGTTTAAACTTCTTCTTCATCTTTTTACCCCTCAGGCTTCTTTAAATAAAGGAAGTAATACATCGGGAACTTCCACCCCATGGTCCTTGATACGAGTTAACACATTTTTCGCCTCCTCTGTCAAGGTAAAATACATCTGTCTTTTATCCTGTTCACCCAACACACGAGTCAGAAAACCTTTCTTTTCTGCAGCTCCCAGCACCTTGGAAGCATGCGAAGCAGAAAGTCCGGTACGCTCTATCACTACACCGGCAGATACCCTCTCATTTCCAATACTACACAATACCATAGCCTCATTCAATGAAACACCGTAAGTATCCATCAAACGAGACTCTAAATCAGAGAGAGCCGTAAACAGCTCTCTCATAATACAAATGCATTTTATTTTTTCCATAAAAAATCAAATGAACAAATTTACATTGGCCTGCTCTGCACGCTCCATATAGGTAGCTACTCCACCCAACGTCACATTGTCGAGCAACTCCTCTTTCTTCACTCCCATTACATCCATCGACATCTGGCAAGCAATAAACTCCACTCCATTGTCGATAGCCTGCTGACGAAGCTGTTCCAGTGAGTCGATACCTTTTTTACGCATGATATAGCGCATCATACCGGTACCCATGCCTCCCATATTCATTTTAGAGAGTTTCAGCTTTCGGGAATGAGACGGAAGCATCCAACCAAACATACGTCCGAAGATATCTTTCTCCACACGAGGCTTATGTACTTTCTTTATCGCATTCAGTCCCCAGAACGTAAAGAAAAGAGTCACCTTCTTGCCGGTAGCTGCTGCTCCATTGGCGAGTACAAAAGTAGCCAAAACCTTATCCAAATCATCACTAAAGACAATAAAAGTTTTTCCCATATCTGCCGGCAATGAGGTTTCCTTCGAAGCAGGCAGAGCAGTATGTTTCTCTACCACAACTTTATACGTACCCTTTTCCGAACTTTTAGAGATAAATCGATGTCCCGTTGTACGGCACCACGCTTCTGCATCGCGCGGGAAGGCCATGTCTGTAGATGTCACCTCCAGACGTTCTCCCTCGCTCAAGTCTTCCATATTCTTTTTCAGTTTCATGATAGGACCGGGACACTGTATGCCACAAGCATCTACCTTTATCACTTTCACCACCTTCTCACCAACCGGTTGAGCCTGTGCGGAAGCTGTCTGAGTATGAGTTCCGCTACATGCCGAAGGAGGATTTACCGGTGTCACAGCAGCTTTATAAGTCTTGATACCACCTATCAGATTACGTACATCCTTATATCCGTTGTCTTTCAATATATTCGATGCCAGATAACCACGCAAGCCTACACCACAAAAGAGATATACCGGCTTATCCTTTGGAAGATCTGCCATACGAGAGCGCAGCTCATCGAGCGGTACGTTCACAGCCCCCTTGATTGTTCCCAAAGCAAACTCATCTGCAGTACGCACATCGACCAGCGTCACTGTACTTAAATCGGTCTGCTGCAGTTCACGCCAGTAAAGCGGTGTCATCTTTCCCGACAAAATATTTCCTGCCACATAACCCGATACGGCAACCGGATCTTTGGCCGAGGAGAAAGGAGGTGCATAGGCATGCTCCAAAGACATCAAATCGTATACGGTTCCCTGATGTTTGATAACCAGTGCATACTCGTCTATACGTTTGTCTACCCCATCGTATCCCACAATCTGCGCACCATACAATCTGCCGTCTTGCGGAGAGAAAGTAATCTTAATATCCATCTGCAAAGCTCCCGGATAATACCCTGCATGTGAACCAGAGTGAATTGTAGCCGAAAGATAAGGTATGCCAAACTGCTTCAGACGCTTGGCAGGAAGTCCTGTAGAAGCCACAGTCATTTCAAATACTTTTGCTATAGAAGTGCCGATGGAACCTTCATACTTCACTTTGTTTCCAAACACCATATTGTCTGCCACAATACGAGCCTGACGATTAGCCGGTCCGGCAAGGAAGTTCAGCCAAGGCTTTCCGGTTATAGGATGAGGATATTCGATAGCATCGCCTACTGCATAGATAGACTCATCGGACGTCTGCAAGTACTCGTCTACATAAATACCCTTCATCTCGCCCAACTTCAAACCAGCTTCTGCCGCCAGACGAGTTTCGGCACGCACTCCGATAGAAAGAAGCACCAAATCGGCCTCCACCGATACTCCCGACTTAAACTTGACAGATATTCCGGAAGCAGTCTTTTCGAAAGCCTCAACCGCCTGCTCCAAATACAGACGCACTCCCTGCTCCTGCAAATGTTCGTGCACCAGAGAAGCCATCGAATAGTCAATCGGCGCCATTACCTGATTGGCCATCTCTACCACACTTACCTCAGCACCGGCATGATGCAGGTTTTCGGCCATCTCCAGTCCGATAAAACCACCTCCTACTATGACAGCCCGTTTTACCGGTCTTTCCTGCATATAGTTTTTAATACGGTCTGTATCGTATACATTTCGCAATGTAAATATGCCCTCACTGTCTATTCCCGGAAGAGGGGGGACTACCGGAGAAGCTCCCGGCGATAACAAGAGTTTATCATAGGTTTCCTGATAAGTAGAACCATCTGCTGCACGTACTGTGACCGACTTCTGTTCAGGGTTGATAGCGATTACTTCCGAACGGGTACGTACATCGATATTAAAACGCTTTCCAAAAGCTTCGGGTGTCTGTACAAACAGACGGTCGCGCTCCTCAATCACTCCTCCTATATAATAAGGCAAACCACAGTTTGCATACGAAATGTAAGCACCTTTTTCGAATACAATAATTTCTGCATTCTCTGTATTTCTGCGAATACGGGCAGCAGCTGTTGCTCCTCCTGCTACCCCACCAATGATAATATATTTCATAACTTTACAATGTAATTATTTTCTAATGGAAACTTTTCACAAAGGAATAATATTATTGCGAGATACAAAAATTTCCACAGGAAAATATTTCCATATTAATAATTATTAACCAAGAGCATAAAAAAAGCCCGAAAAAATCGGGCTTATATAAAAGGAGCTTATAAACTCCCTGCTATGTATTTGAGCAAAATAATCTGCTTACTGAACAGCGGTACAATCGACGACGCCGGATATCCGGCCGACCACGACAACTGCACAGCCAGCGACGCCGGCTGTACATACGACGTCGCCGAATATAACACTCAACGGGTATTAAAGAGATACGGTTCTTATTATTAACACTTTATCTACTCCGAATATTTCCGGCTCTGATAAGCAATACGCGGTGTACCATTGGCTACATAAATAATGCCACATCGTACAAACCCTTGCTTCTCAAGAATATGATGCATCACTTTATTGTCTGCATGCGTATCGACACGCAAATTGGCAGAACGGTTCCGACACCAGTCTATGCATTGAGCTGCTACTCCACGATACGCCCCATCGGAAGCCAGACGATGAATAACATAATACGGTTCTTCATCCAGCCAATTTCCATCTTCAATACGCGCATAAGTAGGATCGGGACCCTGTATAAAACAGAAAGTACCCACAATATCACCCGACTCTGTCGTACACACATAGCAATGCGAAGCAGCTATTTCCCCGGCAATCAGTTCCCGCTGCGGATAACCGTTTATCCACTGATGAGCATTTCCGACAGATACCATAAAAGTACGGGCCGCCTCGAATATCTCCATCAGCCTGTCCAAATCGTGTGCTTCAGCCAAGCGTATCTGCATCGTCATATCCTATCCTCCTCCTGCTTTAATCCCAAAGATTCAGTTTATTTTTCTGTGCTTCCTCCAGTGAAACGGTCTTTACGACTTTCTTTCCACTCTTCTCACAAAGTTCACGATACTCGTTTTGCAGTTCTTCCACAAAAGCCGGACATTGTTCCGGGCTCAGCAACTTGGCCATTACAGAAGCATTCTGCGATGCATCGCGCATATACACTACCGGTGCATGATAAGCCGGAGCAATCTTCAGTGCGGTATGCAGTTTGGATGTAGTAGCCCCTCCGATAAGCACCGGAATATCCAGTCCGGCACGCTCCATCTCAGACACTACATGCACCATTTCTTCGAGCGACGGCGTAATCAGCCCGCTCAAACCTACAATGTCCACTTTCTCACGAATAGCAGTTTCTACAATCTGCTCAGCCGGCACCATTACTCCAAGATCAATCACTTCATAGCCATTGCATGCCATTATCACTGATACAATATTCTTTCCTATATCATGCACGTCACCCTTTACCGTAGCAACCAGAATTTTTCCTGCACTACGTGCGCCCTCTTGCTTTCCGGCTTCAATATACGGTTGAAGAATAGCCACTGCCTTCTTCATGGTACGGGCAGTCTTCACCACCTGTGGGAGAAACATCTTTCCTGCGCCAAACAAATCACCCACATGATTCATACCCGCCATAAGCGGACCTTCGATAATGCTCACTGCATTAGGATAGCGGTTCAAAGCCTCCTGCAAGTCTTCTTCCAGAAAATCGCCCAGCCCCTTTACCAATGCATATTGCAAGCGTTCCTCTACCGTAGTACCCTCACGCCATTTCAGATGATTGACAACAGCTGCAGAAGTATCTTTATTTTCTTTTTCTGCCTTCAAACGCTCAGCCGTTTCTATCAAGCGTTCGGCTGCATCGGGACGACGGTTCAACACTACATCTTCTATGCGCTCCAGTACATCGGCTGGAATATCAGTATACAATACCGATGTAGCCGGATTGACAATACCCATATCCATTCCCTCACGGATAGCATGATACAAAAATACCGCATGCATTGCTTCGCGGATATAGTTATTTCCACGGAACGAGAACGAAAGGTTACTTACCCCTCCGCTAATATGTGCACCGGGTAAATGTTTTCGGATCCATCCGGTAGCCTGAATAAAATCGACGGCATAATTATTATGTTCTTCAATCCCCGTAGCTACAGCCAGCACATTGGGGTCGAAAATAATATCTTGAGGAGCAAAACCGACTTTTTCGGTCAGAATACGATAAGCACGTTCGCACACTTCTATCTTGCGTGCAAAGGTGTCCGCCTGTCCTTTTTCATCGAATGCCATTACAATGACTGCTGCTCCGTAACGACGGATTGTACGGGCATGCTCTATAAAGATATCTTCTCCTTCTTTCAGCGAGATGGAGTTGACAATACATTTCCCCTGTACGCATTTCAAACCGGCCAGTACTACTTCCCACTTGGAAGAATCTATCATAAGAGGGACACGGGCTATTTCGGGTTCCGAAGCAATGAGATTCAGGAAAGTAGTCATTTCTTCGGCAGCATCAAGCAGACCGTCGTCCATGTTGATATCAAGAACCAGCGCACCATCTTCTACCTGCTGACGGGCTATAGAAAGTGCTTCTTCATATTTTTTCTCGTTGATGAGACGAAGGAACTTACGCGAACCCGCTACATTGCATCGCTCTCCCACATTGACAAAATTAATTTCGGGAGTAACCTCCAGAAGTTCCAGTCCCGACAGCCACAACGACTGTGGTTCAGGAGCCGGAATATGAGGCTTGGCATCCTTTATCAAATCCTGATAACGGGCGATATATTCTTCGGTCGTGCCACAACATCCACCTATGATATTGACCAGCCCCTCATCAATGTATTCCTTCACCTCGGCAGCCATCTCCTCGGGCGACTGGTCGTATTGTCCCAAACTATTAGGCAATCCGGCGTTAGGATAAGCACTGATATAATAAGGAGCACGCTTGGCCAGCTGTTCTAAGAATGGTTTCAGCTGTCTGGCACCGAACGAGCAGTTTAATCCTACAGAAAACAAATCGGCATGCTGTACCGATGCGAGGAAGGCATCAAGTGTCTGTCCGGATAAAGTACGTCCGGCAATATCCGAAACCGTAACCGACAGCATCAGAGGAAGCTTGTGCCCCATTTTCTGCATAGACAATTCGGCTGCCTGTATAGCCACCTTGGCGTTGAGGGTATCGAATATGGTTTCAATCAGAATAGCATCTACTCCTCCTTCAATCAGAGCCTCCATCTGTTCACAATACGCCTCCAGAAGTTCATCGTAAGTCAGAGCACGGAAAGCCGGATTGTTGACATCGGGACTCATCGAACAGGTTTTATTGGTAGGACCTACCGATCCTGCTACAAAGCGTGGCTTCTCCGGATTCTTTTGGGTGTATTCATCGGCAAGACGTCGTGCCAGACGAGCTGCCTCCAGATTGATTTCCCGGCAATAGGCCTGCATATGATAATCGGCCATTGACACACGGGTTGCATTGAATGTATTGGTTTCTATAATATCGGCTCCCGCTTCGAGATAGCGCCGGTGAATTTCCTCAATGACATCCGGACGAGTCAGGCACAGCAGGTCATTGTTTCCTTTCAACTGTCCTTGTATTTCTCTGAAACGCTCGCCTCTGAAATCACTCTCTGTCAAGTTGTATTGCTGTATCATCGTACCCATTGCTCCGTCGAGCACCAAGATACGCTCTTTTATCTGTTGTCGCATTTCACAAATTCAAAAACTCTCAAAACTATAAAATCAAAAAATCATATATATGGCACAATAAACTATCGTTTGAACATTCTGTCCATCATGCGCTTATCATCTTTTTCTTTCAAAGACTCACGTTTATCGTACTGTTTTTTACCTTTTGCCAAGGCAACTACCAGTTTGGCAAGTCCTTTTTCGTTGATATACAAACGAGTGGGGACAATAGTAAAACCTGTTTCCCGTGTACCACGCTCCAACTTACGCAACTCTTTCTTGGTAAGCAGCAACTTACGATCACGACGAGCTGCATGATTATTGTACGAACCGTAGAAGTACTCGGCCACGTGCATATTCTTCACCCACAATTCACCCTTCGAAAAAAAACAGAATGTATCTACCAGACTGGCTTTTCCCTGACGGATTGATTTTATTTCCGTACCTGTCAGCACAATACCTGCCGTATAGGTATCGATAAATTCATAATCGAACGAAGCACGCTTATTTTTTATATTAATATTACTTGCAGTAGGTTTCATCAGTTCAATATTATAGATAACTTAGTAAATACAAATTCAATAATTGCCGGACAAACCAATACTATCAAGGTCATTACCACCGTATAACCTGTCAGTTTATCTTCCGCCACTTTCAGCATCTGTCTCGCTCCCTCAAACACGACAACAATGGTATAAATCTGCAAAATCCAATGCAGCAGCATGATAGAGAAAAGCCCACTGACAATATCCAATACAAAAGTCACAACCATAGAATATCCCACAAACTCCAGTATTCTATCGTACGAGTCTGCACGGTCAAACCAACGGCGTCCTATCTTATCTACCAGATAAGCAGCTAAAAAGAAGCCTCCAAACAAAGCTACAGCCAGTGCACAGCACTGTGTCAAGGCAATCTGAAATACATCGGGGCTAAACTCTCTCCCGATAAATGCACCTCCAAACTCCGACAAGCCACACAAGCCAATCATCGGATAGACGAAATTAGGCATTACCAGTCTCCCCTCTTTCCGTTCGGCTATTTCGTTCCACGCCTTTGCAGGCGCTGACAACAATAGTATAATACGCTGAAATATTTCTTTATAACTCAATGTAATTCTCCTTTCCTGTTAAATGTATGAAATGCAAAAATACAAAAAAGAAGAAAATATACGAGAGGCTTTATAATGAAACTTTTGAAAAACAGACAGGATTAAAGATTATTTCACTCCTGCGACTACATCCTCCACCACCACAACAAGACAAGCCGGTCACATCTCCTTAAACAATAAAAAAATCAGATAAAGAAAGAATTTCTCCTCTCTTTATCTGATTTTCCATACTAAATGTTCTTTTAATATATCATATAGAAAACATGCTCAAATGTATTCTATACAGTTTCAGATATATTATTCAGCCTGTTCCTGAGCTCGCATTTCGCAAACATATGTTTGTTTACTTTTCTTTTTAGAATCCATTGTTGGAACATAAGTAGAAGCAGTTTCGTATTCAACTTCTATTTTTTTCGGATAAGTACCGTTTAAAGTTTCATAAGCTCTGATTGCCGAACGCAAATCAAAATACTCATAACAATACGAATAAGACATTGTATAATCGGCAAGTGCATCTTCTGTTTCTACATTTAAAATCTGATAACGAAGCTTCAATTTCATCACATCATTTTCAGCCTTTGTTGCTGCATCATAATAAAGAGTGAATTTATGATTCTTCAGTTCAGTATCCAATGTTTCACTTACAGTTGACTTGTGTAGATAAAACAATGGATTCAAGATCAAATAGTCGTTATACCCCCAAATCAACACACTTCGAGTATTGAATCCTGAAAGAGAAACGGTTCCTTCTTCCGGTATTGCCTTATCGCTTACTTCACCTTCTGGAAGATATTCCGGAGTCCCTATCACTGTAATATCTTTTCTATCTCCCTGAGCAGCAAACTGTTCATAATCATAAGAGAAAGAGACCATCGCCAAATCCGATCTTTCTCCAGAAACAGTCACAGTGGTAGTAGGTATGTACTCATTGTCAGCTTCATCGACAAAGATTGTCTTACCTGTCATAATATCATAGTCTACTTTAAAAGGCCATGTCAATGTACCCGTACCTCCCGAACTTGAGGTATCCAAACAAGAAGTAATCCCCAAAGAAGCCGCAAAAGCCGCCATAACAACCACGAATTTCATTTTTTTCATAAACTTTGTCTTTATATTGTTAAATTATATTTTACAAGAGAAATAAAAGAAAAGAAACAATACTGCATCCCCATTCTTATTTTAACATTATTTTTCTATTTCTGCAAACTGTTCAAGATGTTCGTCTACGTACTCAGCAATCGTAGCAGTAACCATTTCTTCCATCTCCATGTAAGCCTCTTCTATGTCGTCGAAAGCCTCATATTGCTCGTACATAGCCATAAACTCCTCGTCTGTACGTTCTTTTTCCAAATCTTCACGATGTGCATCATATATTTTCTTTGCATCATATATCAGTTTAGAAAAGTCTTTAGCTCCAAACAGACGCATTGCTTTGGCAAAAGGATTATCGAAAATATAAGGACCATATCCGTTTTGTATTAATTGAATGAACCCTCCTTCCAGAACTTCTTCACGAAAGAAATGATACCCTAACAAAGAGTGTTGATACCCGTTGAGCAAGGGCATAGTTTCGGCATTAATCACTCCTCCTGTAATTTCCAGATATTTATCGGTAAACACTTTCAAAAATTCATCCATTCCAGCTTCCGCTCCACGCTGTAAAGCCTCGTCTTTTACTCTAATCTTATCATTATTCATAATTACCTGAATATTATTACCTGTATATAGGTATATTACAATGCTTTTTTATATGCACACAAAGATAAGGGTTTCTTCGGAAAGAGAAAAAAACATTTTGTCATTTACACCTTACAAAAGCAGGCACTCAGATAAAATATCCTTAATTTGTAGTAAAAAGTTTGGTTTACACCGTTGCAGAACTAAATAAAACGACTAACTTTGCGTGCAGATTAAGGAATAAAATCTTTAATCTCGTGGTTTACGAAATACTTATTTTTTATTACTAATAAAAACGTAAAGAATATGACTTATTCACACGAAGTTGAACACATGTGTGTTGTAAAAAAAGGACCTAATCATGGTCCGGCTCCAATTCCAGAAGAAGGAAAATGGGTGAAATCAAAAGAAATCAAAGACATTTCAGGTTTGACTCACGGTATCGGTTGGTGTGCTCCTCAGCAGGGTGCTTGTAAACTGACTCTGAACGTAAAAGAAGGTATCATCCAGGAAGCATTGGTAGAAACTATCGGTTGCTCTGGTATGACTCACTCAGCTGCTATGGCATCTGAAATCCTTCCAGGTAAGACAGTTTTGGAAGCATTGAACACTGACTTGGTTTGCGACGCAATCAACACAGCAATGCGTGAACTGTTCTTGCAGATTGTATACGGTCGTACTCAGTCAGCTTTCTCTGAAGGTGGTTTGATGATTGGTGCAGGTCTGGAAGACTTGGGTAAAGGTCTGCGTAGCCAGGTAGGTACATTGTATGGTACTTTGGCTAAAGGTCCTCGTTACCTTGAAATGGCTGAAGGCTATATCAAAACTATCGCTTTGGATGAAAACGATGAAATCTGCGGATACGAATTCGTTCATCTGGGCAAATTCATGGATGAGATCAAAAAGGGCACAGACGCTAACGAAGCTTTGAAGAAAGTAACAGGTACTTACGGACGCTTCACAGCAGAACAAGGTGCAGTTAAACATATTGACCCACGTCACGAATAATATAAGGAGGAAAGAACATATGATTAGAGAAGTAAAATTTGAAAGCCAGGACCGTCGTATCAAACAGATTCTTGCTGCTTTGAACGCTAACGGTATCAAAGACATCGAAGAAGCTAACGCTATCTGCGAACAGTATGGTCTTGATCCTTATAAAACTTGTGAAGAAACTCAGCCAATCTGCTTCGAAAATGCAAAGTGGGCTTACGTAGTAGGTACTGCTATCGCATTGAAGAAAGGTTGTACAAACGCTGCTGAAGCTGCTGAAGCTATCGGTATCGGTTTGCAGGCATTCTGTATCCCAGGTTCAGTTGCTGACGACCGTAAAGTAGGTATCGGCCACGGTAACTTGGCTGCTATGTTGCTTCGCGAAGAAACTAAATGTTTCGCATTCTTGGCAGGTCACGAATCTTTCGCTGCTGCTGAAGGTGCTATCAAAATCGCTGCAAAAGCAGACAAAGTACGTAAAGAACCTTTGCGTTGTATCTTGAACGGTTTGGGTAAAGACGCTGCTCAGATCATCTCTCGTATCAACGGATTTACTTACGTTCAGACTGAATTCGACTACTATACAGGTGAATTGAAAGTTGTACGTGAAATCGCTTACTCAAACGGTCCTCGTGCTAAAGTTAAATGCTACGGTGCAGACGATGTTCGCGAAGGTGTTAAAATCATGTGGCACGAAGGCGTAGATGTATCAATTACTGGTAACTCTACTAACCCGACTCGTTTCCAGCACCCAGTTGCAGGTACTTACAAGAAAGAACGTGTTCTTGCAGGTAAACCTTACTTCTCAGTAGCATCAGGTGGTGGTACAGGTCGTACACTTCACCCAGATAATATGGCTGCTGGTCCTGCTTCTTACGGTATGACAGATACTATGGGTCGTATGCACTCAGATGCTCAGTTCGCTGGTTCTTCATCAGTTCCTGCTCACGTAGAAATGATGGGATTCCTGGGTATCGGTAACAACCCGATGGTAGGTTGTACAGTAGCTTGTGCAGTTGACGTTGCTACTGCTTTGAGCAAGTAATTTATACTTAATCAAGATAATAAATCCCTGTAACTCTATAAGTTATGGGGATTTTTATTTTATATACACCGCATAAATGGAAGAAGATGATTTATCACTTCTCGCCTGCTTTTCTTCTTGCAAATGGTTGTAAATAGATACTGAAATTAAAACAGAATATCACTTGTAGCAGACTTGTTTTTCTAAGGTTAAGAAGTGGCTGATTATCCTTGAAAATGGACTAAAAAGAGGATATTTTGTGACCAATTTGCGACCATTTTCCCATTTTTCCAAAAGTGGTCGCAAAAATCGATTCATCTACCTAATACACAGAAAGATATATCATACTTTAAAGGACTTCCCAATGTCTAATTTTAAATGATTAAACTATGGTAAGAAGTTCATTTTCTATTCTCTTTGCCATAAGAGATAGCAGAGTTAGAAAAGATGGTACGGCATCAATAGAAATTGTACTCACAGTAAATGGAGAAAGATGTGCTTTTTCTACAGGTAAAAGAGTAAGAGGTTTTATCATCACAGCAGAACTATTACATAATGCTTACTTTGATAAAGTAAAATCACTCAAAGAAATGTTTTTCTCCTCTCCTCCATTGGGTTTTATAATTTTTTCTATAACTTACACACAGTTTATAACAAAGACGATTGGATATTCTTTTGCGACTTGTTTGATTAAAATTTATAAAGTCGAGAATAACCCAATCTACAAACAACCAATCACACCTTAAACAATTTGTAAATACTGTTCTCAATAAAAAATTAAACCATTTCTATGAAAAAGATTTTTATTCTCATCGGGGTGTTTAACACATTGTTCTTGCTAAAAGCACAAAATAAAACGGATATCCCGGTTTATTTGGATGACAAACAACCTTTGGAACTAAGAGTACAAGATGCGTTACAACGGATGACACTGGAAGAGAAGACAAGACTCAGTTATGCCCAAAGTAAATTTAGCTCTCCAGGATGTCCCCGTTTAGGCATTCCAGAACTCTGGATGAGTGACGGTCCTCATGGAGTTCGTGCCGAAATCAATTGGAACGACTGGAACTATGCAGGATGGACCAACGACAGTTGTACAGCATTTCCAGCTCTCACCTGTTTAGCCGCCAGCTGGAACCCCTCATTGGCAGCCCTATATGGAAAAGCGATCGGAGAAGAAGCGCTGTACCGTAAAAAAGATGTATTATTAGGCCCAGGCGTAAATATTTACCGTACTCCACTTAATGGCCGTAACTTCGAATATTTGGGAGAAGATCCGTATTTAGCTTCCGAAATGTGCGTTCCTTATATCCAGGAACTTCAAAAGACTGGCATAGCAGCTTGCGTAAAACATTATGCAATTAATAATCAGGAAGTCTGGCGTAATCATATCGACGTACAAGTAAGCGACCGGGCAATGTATGAAATCTACTTACCGGCATTTAAGGCAGCAGTAGAACGCGGTGGTGCATGGAGCATTATGGGAGCTTATAACAAAGTGCGTGGTATGCATGCAGCTCATAATAAACTGTTGAATAACGATATACTGAAAGGCGAATGGGAATTTGACGGATGTGTAATAAGCGACTGGGGAGCGACCCATGACACTTATGAATCTGCGATGTATGGTTTGGATATTGAAATGGGTTCTTATACAAATGGGCTGACTTCTGAATCTGAATTCGGCTATGACGACTATTATTTAGGGAAAAACTACCTGAAAATGGTAAAAGAAGGAAAAATACCAATGGGTGTAGTCAATGATAAGGCAGCCCGCGTCTTGCGACTGATTTTCCGCACAGCAATGAACCGTCAGAAACCTTTTGGATCATTAGCGAATGAAGCTCATGAAAAAGTTGCTTATCAGATAGCCACAGAAGGTATTGTATTATTGAAAAACGATGCAACCAAAAAGAACCCGGTTTTACTACCTATTGCAACCGACTCTTACAAACGAATATTAGTGGTAGGAGATAATGCAACACGTAACCTGATGCAGGGAGGAGGTTCATCGGAACTAAAACCTAAAAAGAATATCACACCTTTAGACGGACTGAAAAAGAAGTTTGGCGACCGGATAATGTATGCCCAGGGATATAGTGCAGGGCGTCAGATGTATGGACATGTAGATGAAATACCTCAGTCTACGATTGATTCTTTAAGAAATGATGCAGTAGAAAAAGCCATGCAGGCAGACTTGGTTATTTTTATTGGCGGTCTGAACAAGAATCTTTATCAAGACAGCGAAGGAACCGACCGCCTTTCCTACGGACTTCCTTACTGCCAGAATGAACTGATTGAAGCACTCGTAGAAGCCAACCCCAATGTAGTTGCAGTTATAATCAGTGGAAATGCCGTTGAAATGCCGTGGGTTAAGAAAGTACCATCTATTGTACAGTCTTGGTATTTAGGTTCTATAAATGGTGATGCTTTGTCCGATGTACTGGTTGGCAAAGTAAATCCCAGTGGAAAACTACCTTTCTCCTACCCTGTAAAACTTGAAGATTGTCCGGCACATTTGTATGGCGAGATGAGCTACCCGGGAGACAGTATCAAGCAAGAGTATAAAGAAGACATATTAGTGGGATATAGATGGCACGACACCAAGAAAATAAAACCGCTTTTCCCGTTTGGATACGGATTAAGCTATACCACATACAAATACAGCAAACCGGTTTTGTCTGCCAAAAAGATGAATGCAAATGAAACACTCTCTTTATCAGTTAAAGTAAAAAATACAGGAGCATTGGCAGGAAAAGAAACAGTTCAATTGTATATCGAGGACGAAAAGTGCTATTTACTCCGCCCGAAAAAAGAATTGAAAGGCTTTAAAAAAGTAGAGCTTCAACCGGGAGAAGAAAAAGAAATTGTCTTTACTATTCAGCCTCAACATCTACAGTTCTTTGATGACAAGAAGCATCAATGGATAGCCGAACCAGGAAAGTTTAAGGCTTATATATCCTCTTCATCTGCAGATATCAGCAATGTGGTGGAATTTGAATATAAATAATCATGGCTATCTGAAAAACAGACAAGGAAGATAATCAAACATAACACTGCCCAGGGTTTTGTAGAAATAAAGTACTCACAAAAATCTCTGGGCAGTATTTTTTATACTATAAAATATTTCATACATTTACTCTATAATTTTAAAAGCACAGCATGAATCATAAAAAACACATCGCAATCGTCACAGGTGCAGCTGGCGGGATTGGGAAGGTAATTGCCCAAATGTTTGCAGACAACGGATACGTGGTCGTTGCGGTAGACATAACAGAAACAGAGTTTGGAAATAGCGACATACACTTCCAAAAAGCAGATCTCTGTTCATACGAAGATATCTGCAAGGTATTCGAATACGCGGTACAGCATTTCGGAGGAGTACACGTTTTAGTAAACAACGGTGCCATTAGTCAGTTTTCCAAAAGTATATCCGACATCACCCCAGAAGAATTCCGTAAAGTCATAGATACCAATCTTTACGGAAGTTTTATGTGCTGCAAACAATTTATAGAAGCCAACAAAGGGATGGAATACGGTAGAATCATCAACATAGCCTCTACCCGATGGCATCAGAATGAAGCCAACTGGGAAGCTTATGGAGCCTCCAAAGGTGGATTGGTCTCACTTACAAACACTCTGTGTGTTTCCCTTTCAGATACTCCTATTACTGTAAATGCCATCAGTCCGGGATGGATACAATATTCCGACTACGAAATGCTCTCCGAAGAAGACCACAAACAGCATCCTTCTGGCAGAGTAGGTGTACCGGAAGACATTGCAAGAATGGTATTGTTTCTTTCTGCACCGGAAAACGACTTTATCAATGGGGCAAATATCGTAATAGACGGAGGAATGACTAAAAAAATGATTTACTACACCCCAGATTAAGCATAAGAAAGTAATATATTTAAAAAGTACAGCTCAGCAAGAATTTTTGCTGAGCTGTACTTTTAAGATATAT
>NZ_JBBKBS010000024.1:0-50579 GCF_037890285.1 Phocaeicola sp. HCN-40430 | reverse complement strand
AGATTAATTTTGTTTGGCGACAAAAATCTAACAAAAATAGGCTGACCTCGCAAATGAAGTCAGCCTTATTTTTTATGCTTTAGATAAATTTTTATCGGACAGCAATAAATAATTTATTAAACTTGCCCCACTAAAAATCGGGTGAGCCACATTTACTGAATATCCCTGTATAGAACAGCGGCAGGCAATAGGATGCTATCGTTGAAGATTGTATAATGGGAGCTTTACAGCCCCCATTTTTTATTTGGTTTATCACCCATTTCCAGTATCAGTGTACCTCCTTTCAGCAATTCAGATGCAGGGAAATAGAAATTTTGAAGTGGCTTTCCATTCAGTGTAGCCGACTGTATATATTTGTTCTGACGTGAAGCATTACGAGCTTCGATAGTGAATTCTTTTCCTCTTCCGTATCGGTTGTCCAGTCGGATAACCGTTTTTTCATAAAGCGGGCTGGCGATTTCGTATATAGGATCTACGCTACATCCTCCATCAGTCTGGAATAAGCCTATAGCAGCCATAATAAACCATGCACTCATCTGTCCCTGGTCTTCATCGCCTAAATATGCATTTGCAACTCCTGCTCCATAATATCGGTCGATAATAGAACGGCTCCATTTCTGTGTCAGCCATGGTTTACCTACCCAGTTGAACAAGAATGCAAAGTGCATAGACTGCTGGTTACCCTGTACAACGGGAAAATCCCAATACTGATCATTGGGGGCATTGTATCGCCAAGGTTCGCTTGCCTGGAATCCCCATTCCAATCTTTCAATGAAACGCTTCTTGCCAATATAGTCGGCCAATGCACGTACATCCTGAGGGACAAAGTAAGTCAACTGCCAGGCATTTCCTTCTACATAGTGTTCATTGGCACCCGAGCGGAACGGATCGAAGTTGGCAGCCCATTTTCCTTTGCTATCCTTCAATGTAGCATATCCCGAGCGAGTATCAATGGTATTCTTCCACCAGTATCCTCTTTCGTTGAATTCCTTATATATATCCTGCTTGTTTAAAGCTTTGGCAAACTGTCCTACAGTCCAGTCGTCGTAGGAATATTCCAATGAATTAGAGAATCTTCCCAAGTCGGAAGGTACATATTTGTATTTTAGATACGATTTCAGGTCTCTGTTTCCAGCATATCCAGCGTATACTTTCTGTGAAGGAGTACGCTGCATTTTCAGCATGGCTTCCAAAGCCTTGTCTGTATCAAAGTCACGTATTCCCATTTGGTATGCTCCTACGATAAGAGGTATTTCATGTTCGGCCACCATGACAGGAATATAGTTCATACCAGCAGGTCCCTTTGCCAGCCATCCGTTGGCATCGTACATGGCCAACTGAGAGTTTATCCATCGTTTGCTCCATTCCGGTGTTACCAGATTCCAGAACTGGTTCAGATTCCAGAATGTGTTCCAGAAAGCATCACATCCCAATGCTGCATCGTTTTCGTCCGACAAGCGATGTACTTTTTTATCAGTCGAAACCCATTCTCCGTTTACGTCACTCCATATGTTTCGGCTACACAGTGCGCGATACATATTATTATAGAAACGTACCTTTTCCATACGGTCGGTACTTGTAATCTGTACTCGGTCGAACAATTCGTTCCATACCTTTTTCTGATTCTGTTGTACAGCTTCAAAGTTCCATCCAAACGGACGAGTAATTTCTTTTTCAAGATTGAGTGATGCATTTTCGATGTTTACCAATGAGATACCCGAACGTACTTGTACCACCGGATGTTTAGTCGCATCAAACTCCAGATAAACCCCTGCATCTTTCAGGTCTTTGGCTTTTAATACAGTATCGCGGCGCACTTCTCCATCTGCCCAGATTCCCATATCGGCAATAGGCTGGTCGAATTCCAATACAAAGTGTAGTTTATAGTCCTGGTCAGCATCGTTGCTCCATACATTTTTGGATAGTTGATGACTTACACCTTCTATTCTATAGTCGCTAACTCTACGTAGTTCTACTTCTTTCAATAAGTAGTCATTTTCAATCGGGATATGTAAGTCTACCAACACACGTGCTCCTTTTCGATCTTTTGGGAAAGTGTATCGTTGGAATCCGCATCGGGTAGTCGCAGTCAGTTCTGCCTGAATATCATAATCTTCCAGATGGATCGCATAATAACCGATTCCGGCTTTTTCGGTACGCTTATCTATGCGTGAACGATAACCAGAGTCTGGATTACCTTCTTCACCTTCTTGTATAACCAGCTTCCCATTTGTAGGCATTAATCCCAAACCACCTAAAGTCCACTCGTGAATATGGCTGAAACATCCGATGTTTTCAAAAGTAGGCTGGTATCCTGCCTGCCATCCGGTATTCTGGTTGTCCGGGCTCAGTTTTACCATACTGAAAGGCATCCACGGCCCCGGTGCAATCATCCAGCGCGAATGTCCGGTACCAATGCGTGTGTCTACGTAGTCTGCCAATGTCTGTAATGGCTGGGCGCTTCTTTCTATCTGTCCTTTACCGATGATTCGTCCGTCGGCTCTTACCACATACTGACTTTTTTGTGTGGTTTCTACAGAAGACATAGGGACTTCGAGCACGTAGCGAGCTGTATCAATCTGTTGGGTAAATACCTTCTTTCCGTCCACTTCAACTTCAAGGGTAGGACGTCCCGACAGTTCTTCTACATCTACCAGCAGAGGCTGTATCCGCTTGCCGTTTTGTTCAATTTCATAGTTGGCAGCTTCTACTCCGCGTAAAAAAGCTTTCTTGGGCTTTATCAACTGTATACCTGCAGGACCATCCAATGTGATTTGGTCGAATAGAATCCAAGAACCTTGCAGTACAGATAAACGGATTTCATTTCCGCCTTCATGAAGACAAGCAGGGTCGATAGGTATCTCTATACGATTTTCTACAGTTCCGCTTAAATCGCCTGTAATGGAGTTCTTGTTTTTTCCTTTCGGTAACTGGAATTTCCATGCAGTGCCGTTTACGGTAACCTTCAGAAGAGGAGGTAACTCTACAGCGTTGTCCAGCACATCTATGGTCAGTTTCCATGGAGTGGAGTTATTGGTTATTTTTTCGATACCGAAAAGGATGGTTGTATCGTGTGTACGCCATCCGGAAGTACCGCCAGTTCCTCCCCATCCATCCGAAGGACCGGGTATTACGTAAGGAAACTCTTTGCTCGCATCCGAATGGCCGATTAAGAAATAACGGTCTTCGTAGCCAAAGTCATTTGCAAGATAGTCTTTGTATCCATTCGGAGCCAGTGCAAAACCTTTTGCCTGATTGTCGTTTTCTCCGATGGTCCAGATTCTGTCTGCGCTTATCGGTTGTGCGCAACATGCTGTCAGCAGAAATAGAGAGACAAGTTGTTTGTTCATGGTTATTGTATTTTATGACACAAATAAACGAAAAACAATACGGTATTCTGTCAGACTTTTTTCTGATATACTTATATTATATTATTGTAGAGTGGAAAAATAGAAAATAAAAAGGAAAGTGGATGCTTGGAGTAATTTATCTAGGGAAGAAAAGAAAAATAGAGAATAGGACAAATTTCGTTTTTATGGCAGAATGAAAAAAGGGTTGCAACGCAATGCGATGCAACCCTTTTCAATTTCTTTTCTAAATACTGAGACTTATTATGCTTCAGCGAAAGGAACTACAGATACGAAGCTCTTGTCTTCGCGACCTTTCTTGAAACATACAGTACCGTCTACCAATGCGTAAAGAGTGTGGTCACTACCCATACCTACGTTTTCACCTGGGTTGTGAACTGTTCCTCTTTGACGAACAATGATGTTACCAGCTTTGCAAGCTGAACCACCGAATATCTTTACGCCTAATCTTTTGCTAGCTGACTCACGGCCGTTCTTAGAACTACCTACACCTTTCTTATGTGCCATTTCTTTCTACGTTTTTAATGATTAAGCAATAACTTGTTTGATAGTCAATTCAGTAAACTGCTGACGGTGACCGTTCAGTTTTCTGTAACCTTTTCTTCTCTTCTTGTGGAATACCAATACTTTGTCACCTTTTACCAAGTGAGAAACTACTTCGCATACCACTTTTGCACCTTCTACAGTAGGAGCACCTACAGTAACAGTACCGTTGTTGTCTACCAACAAAACTTTGTCAAATTCAACAGTTGCACCGTTTTCAGCATTCTGAATGTGATGTACAAACAGTTTTTTGCCTTCTTCAGCTTTGAACTGCTGACCGTTAATTTCTACAATTACGTACATTTTATTTAATATTAAACGGGTTTTCTCCGCAAGGTGAACCGCTCTCATTCGGTTACTTGTTTACCTTTACGGACTAAATCGGCTGCAAAGTTAAGGGTTTTAATTCATATAACCAAGCATTTAAAGGGAAAAAGTTTGTGCTAATTTACACCATTTATTTCTTTTGCTTTTTGCTTGAAATGCTTGAATTGCTTGTATAGCATGAAGCCGGCAATCAGGCTGGCCATAATGTCGGAGATAGGCATGCTGTACCATATACCCAGACTTCCCCAAAACAGAGGAAGGATGAAGAGACAAGGAATCAGAATCAGAACTTGTCGGCTGAGTGAAAGGATGATGGCTTTTCGTGCCATGCCAATACTTTGGAAAAAGTTTGATGTAACCATCTGGAAGCCGATAATAGGGAAGAACATCACTGTAATACGGAGCCCTTTAGCCGATAAATCAATTAGAGTCTGGTCGGTCGTAAAAGCTGATACAGTCAGTTCCGGAATCAGTTCGCCCACGAGGAATCCTGTAGTAGTTACTATTGTTGCAGCTATTACGGTCAGTTTCATTACATGATTTACACGATGATACTGCTGGGCACCAAAGTTGTATCCGGCAATGGGTTGCATACCCTGGTTCAGTCCCATGACAATCATCACAAACAGAAATACGATACGGTTTACAATACCAAAAGCACCAATGGCAAGGTCGCCATCATATAGTTTCAGCCCTTTATTAATCAGAATTACGATAAAGCAGGCTGCTATGTTCATGAAAAAAGGAGCCAGTCCGATACCGATGATGTTTTCTACCAGAACTTTGCGCAGGCGGTAGATACCTCTCTTCATATGAAGCAGTTCTTCTTTGTTTGCAAACAGCTTGACAAGCCAGCACAAGGAAATGATCTGTGCCAGAATAGTAGCTACGGCAGCTCCACGTATTCCCATGCCGAAAGTATAAATGAACAAGGGATCGAGTATGGTATTGATAATAACTGTCAGGATGGTGGCAATCATCGCTTTTTGCGGATGTCCGGCAGACCGGAGTACAGAATTCAATCCTAAATACATATGTGTTATTACATTACCTATCAGGATAATTTCCATGTAATCTCTTGCATACGGTATGGTCGCTTCGCTTGCCCCAAAGAAATACAGGATAGGGTCAAGAAAAACCAGAGTGATAATGGTGAACAATACACCGATAATTAAGTTCAGCGAGATTACATTTCCCAAGATTTGCTGAGCGGTGTGATAGTCTTTCTGGCCTAATTTAACCGAAATCAGTGTCGAAGCTCCGACCCCTACCAGCGAACCGAAAGCGGCAGCCAAGTTCATCAGAGGGAAAGTGATAGCCAGGCCGGAAATAGCCATCGGACCAACTCCATGGCCGATAAAAATACTGTCTACCATGTTGTAAAGAGAAGAAGCAGTCATTGCGATGATGGCAGGGATGGCATATTGTGCCAGTAGCTTACCAATAGGTAGTGTTCCTAATTCTGTTGCAGTTCCTTTTTGAGACATAAAATCGTTATTTTACGTAAATTAGCCTGCAAAGATACTCATTTTTTCTCATTTGAGAAAGGTGCTTTATCTTAATTAAAAGAGTAAGACAGAATGTCTTTCGGAAAGTTTCTACCCTTCAAAAGCAAGCTTTTGACTTGGCACTGCACTCACCTTTCGCTATCTTTGCATTCCAAAAAGAAAAAGAAGCGTATGAAGATATATTTTTTTCTATTGAATTTTGTGATGATGATGACGTGGAGTACTGTCAGCGGAGAAGTGCTTTGCCGTTATCGGGTTTATCTGGCTGATAAAAATTGTACGACTTATTCTTTAAACCGGCCGGAAGAGTTTCTGTCTTCGCGTGCCATTGAGCGGAGAATGAGACAGCATTTGGCTGTAGATTCTACAGACCTTCCTGTGTGCCGTACCTATATCGAGGAAATACGTCGTTCGGGAGGAAAAGTGTTGAATCACAGTAAATGGAATAATACTGTAGTTGTTGAGTTGTCTCGTCACGAAGTGCTAGACTCTATCCGGGCTCTTCCTTTTGTAAAGAAAGTGAAGCGTGTATGGATTGCTCCTGATGAGATAATACCCCGAAATAAGGAGCGTAAGAAAATGGTGACCAACAAGGTTGCCAAAACCGACGATTATTACGGACATGCGGCAGCACAGATTCGTATGCATCATGGCGATAGCCTGCATGCAGCCGGTTTTCGTGGCGAAGGAATGCAGATTGCCGTAATTGATGCGGGCTATTATAATGTAGACGCTATTAAATTGTTCCGCAATATGGACTTGCTGGGGGTGCGCGATTTTGTCAATCCCGATTCGGATATTTACGAAGAGCATAGCCACGGACTGAAAGTGTTGTCGTGTCTGGCTGTAGACAAGCCTAATGTCATGGTAGGAACTGCTCCCAAAGCTTCTTATTGGTTGCTTCGGAGTGAAGACAATGATACCGAACAGCCGATAGAAGAAGACAATTGGGCTGCCGCCATTGAGTTTGCCGATAGTGTGGGAGTGGATGTAGTCAACACCTCGTTGGGATATTATGAATTTGACGATAAGGAAGAGAATTACCGTTACCGCGATTTAGACGGTAAAACTTCGTTTATGTCGGTTACCGCAGAGAAAGCTGCAGGAAAAGGATTGCTTGTGGTATGCAGTGCCGGCAATGCCGGTGGGGGCAAATGGAAAAAGATTTCTCCTCCGGCCGATGCGGAAGATGTGATAACTGTCGGGGCATTGGATTACGACCGTACAAATGCCGATTTTTCTTCCATAGGAAATACAGCCGACGGAAGAGTCAAGCCGGATATCATGGTATTAGGAGTAAGAGCTATAGTTGTGGGAGAAAACGGAGGAATATCCAGAGCAAGCGGTACTTCTTTTGCGGCTCCCATTTTCTGTGGATTGGTCACTTGCTTATGGCAGGCTTTTCCGGATCTTACTGTAAAAGAAATTATCGATGTAGTCCGTCGTTCGGGAAGCCGTTATACTCATCCCGATAATATCTACGGTTACGGAGTGGCTGATATATGGAAAGCATATCAGTTGATTCGGAAGGAAAGGGGGAACAGATGAATGGTAACCCGCTTTCTTTGGTCGAACTGAATGCGCTGGTACGTCGTAGTATTCGTGCCTGTCTGCCCGACGAGTACTGGGTACAGGCCGAACTGAGTGAAGTGCGTGCCAATTATTCAGGACATTGCTACCTGGAGTTTGTGCAGAAAGACAGCAAGAGCAATGCACTGGTGGCAAAGGCACGCGGTATTATCTGGAGTAACGTATACTACCGGCTTAAGCCTTATTTTGAACGGGAAACGGGACAGGCTTTCACTTCCGGTATCAAAGTACTCGTTAAAGTGACAGTCGACTTTCATGAACTCTACGGCTATTCGCTGACCGTAGTCGATATTGACCCTACTTATACATTGGGCGATATGATGCGCCGGCGCAAGGAGATATTGAAAAGGCTGGACGAAGAAGGAGTGCTTACTTTAAACAAAGAGTTGGAAATGCCTTTGTTGCCCCAACGTATTGCGGTTATCTCTTCGGCAACTGCTGCCGGTTACGGCGACTTCTGTAATCAACTTTCCGGCAACCCGTTCGGCTTTGTTTTTTATCCTCATCTTTTCCCGGCTGTCATGCAGGGAGAGCGGATTGAAGCTTCCATTATTCAGGCACTCGACCGTATCTATAGTCAGCAGGATTGTTGGGATGTGGTTGTCATTATCCGTGGGGGAGGAGCTGTTTCCGATTTATCCGGATTCGATACTTATGCCTTGGCTGCCAATTGTGCCCAGTTTCCGTTACCGCTTATTACAGGTATTGGACATGAACGTGATGATACGGTGCTCGATCTTATTGCACACACTCGTGTCAAGACCCCTACAGCGGCTGCCGAGTTATTGATAGACCGTGTGCGCCGCACGGCAGAACAGCTGGAAGCATACACCGATTATTTTTACAGGGAAATTCCCCAACGTCTGGAACAGGAAAAGAAGAGACTGACGCAGTGGGTATCTCGTATTCCAGCTCAGGTACAGATGAGGCTGCAGCAGGAACATTTCCGGCAGGAGCGTTTTACCAAGCGTATGGCCGCAGCATGGCAGGCTCGTTTGCTGCGTGAAGAATACCGGCTTCGTGTAGAAAAACGTATGGAAGTAGCTTGTATGTCGCGTTTGCAGCGGGAACTTCATCGCATTGAACTGATGGAGCAGAAGACACAGGCTGCATCGCCGGAACTGCTTTTGAAAAAAGGGTATAGTATTACATTGAAAGACGGTAAGGCAGTGACCGATGCTTCTACACTGAAAGCAGGAGATAAAGTAGTGACGCGCATGGCATCGGGAGAGGTGGAAAGTATAGTAGAGAAAATAAATTTAAAAACAGAATACAATGGCAAAAAAAGAAACATACAGTGAAGCGATGAAACGGCTGGAAGCCATCGTATCGCAGATAGAAAGTAACGAGTTGGATATCGACAGCCTGGGAGAACATCTGAAAGAAGCCCAGAAACTTATAAAATACTGTCGTGATAAACTTTATAAGGCAGATGCCGAAATAAAGAAAATGCTTGAAGAAGGAGAAGAAACGGAAGCTTGAGCAGTTTCATCTGGCTGTGATTGTATAGGATTACTCAAGAGAATTGCAGCCATTGACGATACTGATTGTAAAGTTCCCGATACTGAATATGAATCGGCGGCATCGCTTTTTATAGCTGATGTCGCCGATTTATTTATAAGGATTTTAGAACCATGCTACAGGCTGGTCGCCCATCACGAATTTGAGATTTCCTCCCTTCATGATATCTGCATAATCAATCCAGGCCTTCTTATAATCCTGACCATTCAGAATGACATGCTGGATATACTTGTTTTCTTTTCCTTTATTTTCCTTTTCGATAGTAAACTTACCTTCAGGAACATTGATTTCTACTTTGTCGAAGAGGGGATAACCGAATACGAATTTTCCTCCCGCCGGTTCTACCTGATAGAATCCCATTGAAGAAAGGACATACCATGCAGACATCTGGCCTACATCCTCATTGCCGGATAATCCGTCGGGTTTGTCGGTATACATAGTATGAAGAATTTCGTTCACCCGTTCCGCAGTCTTCCACGGCTGACCTACCAGTGTATATAAATAAGTAGTATGGTGTCCCGGTTCGTTTCCATGTGCATACTGTCCGATGAGGCCGCTGATATCAGGAGAAGAACTGTCGCCCATGTGACTGTCTACGATAAACAGTGAATCCAGCTTGTTGACAAAGGCCTCTTTGCTTCCGAAGCAACCTACCAGCCCTTCCACATCGTGAGGAACCAGCCAGGTATACTGCCATGCATTACCTTCGCAGTAGTCATCGTCTCTGTGGGTCGATGCACAAGGATCGAAAGGTGTACGTATGGAACCGTTGAGCATTTTTCCTCTCATAAATCCGGTTGTAGGGTCGAAATAATTCTTATACGACTTGCTTCTTTCCAGGAAATACTTGTAGTCATCCTGCTTGTTCAGTTTCAATGCAGCCTGTGCTACACACCAGTCGGCAATGGCATATTCCATGTCGTATGCAATGGCTTCTTTCATCAGGTCGGCAGGGATGAATCCGTATTTGATACGATGTTCCATACCACGTTCGGGCAACATAGACGATTCTTTCAGTGCCTTGTATGCCTCTTCCATGTCGAATCCTTTTATACCTTTCAAGATAGCATCTGCTACTACGGGTACTCCCGGATTTCCTACCATACAGTCTGTTTCGCATCCCATGAGGTGCCATACAGGCAGTTTGCCCTGTTGCTGGTAGATGTGAATCATGGTGTTGATGATGTCGCTCATTTTTTCCGGATGAAGCAGAGTCATCAAAGGTTGTGCGGCACGGTATGTATCCCACAAAGAGAAAGTAGTGTAGTTTACAAATCCTTCTCCTTTGTGCATGTTATGGTCGGCACCGTAGTAGTCGCCGTTTACATCACAGAATACAGAAGGAGCAAACATGGTATGATAAAGGCTTGTATAGAAAATCCGCTTAGAAGCCTCGTCGTTTGTGTACACTTTCACCTTATTCAATTCTTTGTTCCATGCTTCTTTGGCATCTGCAATGGTCTTTTCGAAGTCCCATCCGCTCAACTCAGTCTGCATGTTGAGCTGTGCATTCGCTTCAGAAGTAGGAGAGAGAGCTACCTTCAGATAAATCGGTTCCTCTTGTCCGGCTGCAAAGTTTACCCGGGCAAAGAGCTTCTTGCCTTTGGCTTCTTTTCCACTCTTTGTTGCATTGTCTGCAATAAACTCTACGTTTTCAAACTTCTTGGAGAATACAGCCGTAAAGAAGACACGCTGGTCGCTGGACCATCCTGTAGAGTAACGGTATCCGCTGACAGTACTGTCGTTTACCACCTGTATAAAGGCTTCGGTCGGTGCATCCCAGCATCCTCCGTTCACCATGTCGAATACGATAGCAGGCTTTTCGTCTGCAGGGAAAGTATATTTATGGAATCCTACTCGTTTGGTAGTAGTCAGTTCCACATCAATATCATATCTCAGAAGATGTGTCTTGTAATATCCGGGAGTGACAACTTCCTTCGAACGGTCGGAGTACGACCATAATCCGGTATCGTACGAAGATTCATCTCCTCGGGCATAGGTAACTTCTCCTGTCACAGGCATAACGTTGATGTCGTGAAGGTCGCCGATACCTGTTCCACTAAGATGCGTGTGTGGAAATCCTATCACTGTAGAGTCGGATACATGATATCCTGATACCCAATCCCACAATTGCGGGATGCTGCTTGGTCCCAGTTGTACAAATCCGTAGGGAACATTGGCTCCATAGAACACATGGCCGTGGCCTCCTGTTCCGATTTTCGGATCTACAAAGCACGTAAGATCTTCATTCGCTTCCTGTACAGAAGTGGAGTTGCTTCCACACGCAGCGAATAATGCTGTGGCTAACACCGTCAGTACGATTGGTTTTTTATTCATTTCTTTAAGTTTTATATGAAAGGTAAATAATATGCTATAGTATTGATTAATAGTCGTATAACGATGATGTTGTCCGGGCTGTCTTCTACTTTTTTTATAAGTATACCCTTATCATTCCGTTTACAGCGTATAAAGATATGAGATTTTATGGTCTGACAGACGGTTTTTGCAAAGAATTTGTATATCAGTAGAAAAATAGATGAGCTAAGGTTTTGGAGTTGCTTCTAAATAATAAAAGTCGAGAATGGCGTTGAGTATATTGAAAAACTGTCTATCTTTGTTTTTATAATCTTTTGATTATTAATGTAATAAATTAAATATAATGGATTTGAATATGAATTTAAGAAGTAACATTTATGTTCTCAATCTGTATTCTCAGATTAAGGATTTGAGTTGCGAAGATAAAGAAAAGAAATTACTTGGTGTATTCAAAGAATTGGCAGAACATATACTAAGCGGCTATTTTCTGATAAAGAAGAATCAAAGTGATTCTTTTGTGAAAGTGCATCCTACTTGTGTGGAGTTTTATTGCCACGAAGAAGGGGAGGGTAAAGATAAAATCAAGGATTATAGTGCTTATCACAGAAACAAAGAGGATAGAACATTAGATAAATCCGTTTTTCCACTTGGAATACTTCACAATCATATTTCAGGAATAGATATGACATTCGAGCAAGGGGAGGACCCAGCAAATGCCATACGCTTGTCGGCATTGATCAGAGAATTTCGTATAGATGATAGTGGCAAAAAAGAAGATAAATATGACATGGAGTATATTAATATAGAAAAAAAGAAAAATGGCGGTATCGTGACAAAGCCGACTTATCTGTACGATGCACTCTATTCGCAATTTTCAATTTTTGATGGCTTTAGTATACAGTGGATAGATGGAGAGAAAAAAGCGGTATTAGAAGAAAGTTCAGAACCGAGAATTAATGTGCCGGAATATGAAGTGAAGAATAATAAGCATGTACCTGTTCCTCAAGAAGAAACTACAGCAGAAGATATTTTGACCAAGAATGAAAAATACAAGCAATGTCTTAGAAAATGGAAGTTTAAATTAAAGCAATAATATAATAGCCGACTATGAATCCAATGCTATATTCAAATAGTATGAAATTGCCTTTTCAATACAGACATATAATGTAGCAGGAATAAAAAAGTGAAGAGAACTTTTGGAAGTTTTAATCAGCGTCGTTGAATGTAGAGCCAGCGTTGTTGGCTATACATTCAACGACGCTGTTTGTATAGCCGACGTCGTCGAATTAAACTAATAAATAGAATAATAGATTTATATTATTGATAATGAGTGCCTTTTTTACGAATGACTGAGAAAATTTTGTTTTACCCAATAGCCTGAATTGATATAAAAAAGAAAGAGACCATCTCAAAATGATTTGAGACAGTCTCTTTTTAATTTTTTCGAAGTAAAAGAACCGATTATGCTTCAGCAGGAGCTTCAGTTGCTTCTTCAGCAGTTGCTTCTTCTGCGTTAGCAGCAGCTTCTGCTTCAGCTTTTGCAGCAGCTTCAGCAGCTTTCTTTTCAGCTACTTTCTTAGCGATTTCTTCGTTTACTTTCTTTTCAGCTTCCATACGTGCTTTTGCATCAGCCTTCTTAGCTTCTTCTTCTTTAGCTTTCAAAGCAGCCAAACCGTTCTGCTTGTTTTCTTTCCAAGCGTTGAAACGAGCTTCTGCAGTAGCTTCGTCGAATGCACCTTTAGCTACACCACCCATCAAGTGTTTCTTCATGTAAACACCTTCACGAGACAAGATGTTGCGTACAGTGTCTGTAGGCTGTGCACCTACCATTACCCAGTGGTATGCACGTTCGAAATTCAAATCTACTGTGGCAGGATTGGTATTTGGGTTGTAAGTACCAATTTTCTCAGTAAATCTACCATCACGTGGTGCTCTTGCATCTGCAATAACAATTGAATAAAACGCATAACCTTTGCGTCCGTTTCTCTGCAATCTGATTTTAGTTGCCATTTTTACTTGTTAATTTTTTAAGTGAATGATTTGAATTATGCCAATATCCCGTATTGGCGGGTGCAAAGATAAAGCTTTTTATTTGTTTTACAAAGCGTTGCAGCTCTTTTTGTGTAATTTTTATTTCTTGGCACTCATGCTGGCTTTTATCAGGTAGACGATGAGGCAGATATAAGCAAGTAAAGATACTACCTGACTAAACGGATTGGCGAGCCATTCTTCGTTTACGAGATTGATGCCTCCGAAACGCATTGCTGCGCTGACTACTCCCATCAAGGCTCCACCGGCAATGAATCCGGAAGCAAGGAGAGTTCCACGTTCACCACGTGCGGTGTTGACTGCTTCATCCTTGCTGCGGGTAGTAATATACCAGTTGACTGCACCACCTACAATGAGAGGGAGGTTCAGTTCGAGTGGAATGAACATACCCAATGCAAAAGCGAGGGCAGGTACTTTGAAGTAAGTCAGTACCAATGCAAGCACTGCACCGATACCATAAAGCAACCAGGGTGCTGCTACTCCGTTCATCAGCGGGTCGATAACGGCAGCCATGGCATTAGCCTGAGGAGCGGCAAGCGCACCCGAAGAGAATCCGTATGTTTTATTCAGAATCATGATTACTCCACCTACAGTTGCAGCCGATACCAGTGTACCGAGGAATTTCCATGTCTGCTGTTTGGCTGGAGTACTTCCTAACCAATAACCTATCTTCAAGTCGGTAATGAAACCACCTGCCATAGAAAGAGCGGTACAAACTACTCCACCCATCACCAGTGCAGCTACCATACCGGTTGCACCCTTCAGACCGACTGCCACCATTACGACAGAAGCCAGGATAAGAGTCATCAGTGTCATGCCCGATACGGGGTTGGTACCAACGATGGCGATGGCATTGGCTGCTACGGTAGTAAACAGGAAAGAGATACCAGCTACCAACAGAATAGCTACTGCCGTATGAAGCAGATTACCCTGCATTACATCGAAATAGAAGAATAAGGCAATCAGTACCAGTGTAATGATAGAACCGATGGCAATGATTTTCATGGAAAGGTCACGCTGGGTGCGTGATACGCTGACCTCAGCTTTCTTACCGCCCATTTCTTTGGCTGCCAATCCTACTGCACTCTTGATGATACCCCAAGAGCGTACGATACCGATGATACCTGCCATGGCAATACCTCCGATACCGATACTTTTTGCATATTCGGCAAAGATAGCTTCAGGCGACATGCTGCCTACTGTATCGGTGAGAGAAGGATTCCATGCATTCAGTACCTGGTCGCCCCAGATAAGAGAGATACCCGGTACGATGATAAGCCATACAGCCAGTGAGCCGGCACAGATAATGGCTGCATATTTCAAGCCGACAATGTAACCAAGTCCTAATACGGCAGCTCCGGTATTCAGTTTTACCACAACTTTGGCTTTCTCTGCAAGGAGTTCACCCCATCCGCATACACGGGTGGTGAAGTTTTCGTTCCACCATCCGAAGGTAGCTACGATGAAGTCGTACAATCCACCAATCAGACCTGCAAAAAGCAGAGGTTTTGCCTGGCTTCCGCCTTTCTCACCAGAGATGAGTACCTGTGTACTTGCTGTTGCTTCGGGGAAAGGATATTCGCCATGCTTTTCGCTGACGAAGTATTTGCGGAAAGGAATCAGGAAAAGGATGCCCAATATACCGCCCAACAATGAGCTGATGAACATCTGGAAGAAATCGACTGTCATTTCCGGATATTTGTCCTGAAGAATATACAGTGCTGGCAGGGTAAAGATAGCGCCGGCTACAATGACTCCGGAGCAGGCTCCGATGGACTGGATGATGACATTTTCACCCAATGCATTTTTACGCTTTGCTGCACTGGATACACCCACGGCAATAATGGCAATGGGAATGGCTGCTTCGAATACTTGTCCAACTTTCAAACCTAAATAGGCTGCGGCAGCTGAAAACAGAATTGCCATCAGAATACCCCATAGAACAGACCACAGATTGACTTCCGGATAATTTTTTTCGGGAGACATCAACGGATGATATTTTTCTCCCGGTTTGAGCGGGCGGAACGCATTGTCTGGAAGACCCGCTTGTTTTTCAATTTCTTCTTTCATGTGTTTTTTATTTGTTGTTTTTGATTTAATGCCAATGAATAGTGCCCAAAAGTAATAAAATTCGGATAAATAGGTATAAAAGAGAAAGAGAAACTTGGAAAAGGCTTTCCAAGTTTCTCTTTCTTATCTGATTTGCGGCATAAGCCGGCAAAAATTAGTGGCAGAGCATCTCTTCGCTGATAGCTTTGAATTCTTTTTGGTCAGCTTTGCGCAGGCTGATGCTTCCGTCATTCCAGTTGGAAGGCCATCCTCCAACTATATGTCCCAGGAATACAGCTTTAATTTCATGCAATCCTTTGGCCAGTGCCATGGATGTATCGTGACGAGAGAAACGTTTTGTTTCACCACCGTTGCTGATCATCAGCTTACCGTCAATCCATACTTCTTCCAAGTCTGATGACAGATAGTATACACCGTCTTCAGGGATATTGACGTATCCGGTAGCGATAGCTGCATACTGTTTTACTCCACGCATTGATTCCGGAGCCGGTACCTGACTGGTGAGTTCACGGGTTTTCTTGATGACTTTAGTAGCTTTGGGCTGAAGGTTTGCTTTTTCGAAATCCTGCATATTCAGGAACATACCGTCGAAGATCTGCATGTTCAGTCCGGGAGCTGTCTTGGCAACTTCTTTAGCTGGAGCCAATGCTTGTTTTTCTACCTGAATAGTACGTACAGTACTCATCTTTCCAGATGGCATTACGGAAGCAATCTTCAGTGTAGTTGTTTCGCCGATAGAGATAGGACCCGTGTATACAGTAGACTGTGCAGTAGGTTCACTACCGTCGAGTGTGTAGACCATTTGCATTGGTCGGGTTGTTGTAAATTCCAAAGATGTGCTGTCAACGAAAGCTACAGTGTTGCAAGAACCATTCGGCTGTTCCGGCATTGGAATATGGTAATTGATACCGTATTGGTCTAAGCGTACGCAAGCATTGTTGATGCGGCGTGAGAAATCACTGAAGTCTTTACGGTCTACCGATGTCCATCCGATTTCTGCTACAGCCAGAATACGCGGGAAGGTCATATAGTCGCGTTTTGCATCACTGTAAATGTATTCGGACCATACATTTCCCTGTACACCCAGAACAAACTCTTCTTTTCCCATTGCAACCAATGTGTCAGGCATTGGATTATAGCTGTAAGTTTTTTCCAAAGTGCTGTATCCGCCGATAGTAACCGGTTCAATCTTTGAATCACCTTGATAGTGGTCGAGATACATACCGTTTCCACCCGGTGTCATAATCACAGTGTGGTTTGTCAGTGCAGCAGCAATACCGCCTTCTTCACCTCTCCATGACATTACAGTTGCCGAAGGAGCCAGACCACCTTCCAGGATTTCATCCCAACCGATGAGTTTCTTTCCTTTGGTTTCAAGATATTTCTCAATGCGGCGGATTACGTAGCTTTGCAATCTTTCTTCTGCAGTGTGACCTTTGTCAGCTTTAAGACCTTCTGTAGCAATGCGTTTCTGGCAGGCAGGACAAGTCTTCCAATTAACTTTAGGACATTCGTCACCACCGATATGGAAATATTCGCTTGGGAAAAGAGGTACCATTTCATCGATTACGTCTTGCAAGAACTGGAATGTACTTTCTTTACCCGGGCAGAATACAACATCTTCTACTCCCCAAATGATACGTGGATTTCCTTTTTCGCCTTTACAAGAGAGTTCAGGATAAGCAGCAATAGCAGCCATGCCGTGTCCTGGCATTTCCAGCTCGGGAACAACTGTGATAAAGCGGTCTGCTGCATATTTTACAACTTCTTTTATTTCTTCTTGTGTATAATAGCCACCGTATTCAGTACCTTCTCCATCTATACGCTTAGAACCTATTTCTGTGAGTTTGGGGTATTTCTTGATTTCAATACGCCATCCCTGGTCATCGGTCAGATGCCAGTGCATACGGTTGATTTTGAATAAAGACAATACATCAATGTATTTTTTGATGTGTTCTACACTGACAAAGTGACGGCAAGGATCAAGCATCATACCACGGTACTCGAAACGGGGTTCGTCTTTGATGCTGACAGCCTGTGCTCTCCACTCAATTCCTTCTACTTTTTCTGCACTTTCAATTTCTGCGGGAAGTAATTGCATGAAACTCTGCATTCCGTAGAACAGACCTTGAGCTGTTTTAGCAGCAATCTGTACTGAATTTGAAGTGACATCCAGTGTGTAGCCTTCATCATTCACTTCCAGTTCCGGATTAAGAGTCAATGTGATGTTACCTTGTTCTGCTACAGAAATCTGATAGCCAGTAGACTGACTCATTTTTGCAGCAAAGAATTCGGCAATGGTTTTAGCCTCAGGTGAAGTAACACCGAATTTTGTTCCTGAAGACAGTTTGAAGAATCCGTCTTGCTGTACTAAAGACTGAGGCATTGGGATGATGTTGATTCCCTCGTTGTAAGGTTTTACCTCACCGGTTGCACTACCACAAGCAGTCAGCAGTCCTAATGAAGCACCAATGCACAGGGTTGCTAAAAAGTTTTTTTTCATGGATAATAGAGGTTTAAAATTTGATATTGATAAAAATATGTCGATACTTTATATTATATAGCAATATTGTCTACAGTCTGATTTTTCTGAATTTAATTACGAAGATATTGCTTCATGCCTTCTGTGAAATAGATACCGGTATTTCCATTTTCTTTTGCATAAATGAAATAGGCATCCAATTCAGGATGAGCATTACAGATTGCTTTGGCTGAATCGAGCCCCAATACCATGAATGAAGTGGCATAGGCATCGGCAGTAGCACAATCTTTGGCTATGACGGTAGAGGAAAGTATATTATGCTGTACCGGATAACCTGTGCGAGGGTCGATGGTATGTGCATATTTCTTTCCGTCTTTGTAGTAAAAGTTACGATAGTTACCCGAAGTAGCCATTCCTCCCTGATTGATTTCAATAATGGTTTGCAATTCCTGATTAACGGAAAGCGAATCGTCTATCGGTTTGTTGATACCAATGCGCCATGATTCCTGTTGGGCATTCTTTCCTTTTACCACCAGTTCACCACCAATGTCGATCATGTAGTTTTTGATACCTTTGCTTTCAAGTAATCTGGCTACACAGTCCACTCCATATCCTTTGGCAATCGCACTGCAGTCGAGCATAATACGTGGATCTTTCTTTACAACTTTTCCGTCAACCAAGTCTACTTTTTCAAAGCCGATAAACTGACGGATGCTGTCGATAGTCAGGCTGTCTACGTGGCTTGCATTCTTGAATCCGAATCCCCAGGCATTGACTAAAGGAGCTACAGTGATGTCGAATGCACCATGAGTCTCTTTGGAAATCGTTTTAGCCAGACGGAATACATGAGTGAACATGCTGTCTGTACTATAATCTTCGTTGTGGTTGATATGAGTGATAACTGATTTCTTATTAAATGGAGACAGTGAATTGTCTACTTTCTGAAGTTCACTTTCAATTTCCATTTTCAGGTTCTCTTTCGACTGATAGGTAATCTTGTACATTGTTCCAAATACGATTCCTTGATCAGTCTGATAAGGTACCTGTTTTTTTAAGATAAGTACAGTTCCTACAATCAGCAGAATAAGAAAAGGAAGCTGCCATTTGAGTTGTTTGTTTGCCATGAGTCTGATTTTCTATGTTTTAAAAAAGATGTTCAATTAATATTTTCACACCGATACCTATCAGTACAAGTCCACCGAATATTTCTACTCGCAGATGGAATCGTTTTCCGAAAAATACACCAATTAAATTTCCGACAATGGAAAGAAGAAAAGAAGCCAGTCCGATGATAAACAGCGGAGTGGTCAGGCTTTGGATTGTTTTGAATCCGGTAAAGGCAAATGAAATGCCAACGGCAAGAGCATCAATACTGGTCGCAATAGCCATTGTAAGGATAACCCGCAGACGAGTAGGATCGAAACAACAGGTTTCTTCTGATTGAAAATGCGCCCGAATCATTCGTACTCCAAGGAAACAAAGCAGACCAAATGCAATCCAGTGGTCGTATGCTTCAATTAAATGATTGAAACGGCTGGCTCCAAACCATCCTAACAGAGGCATTAAAGCTTGGAATAGTCCAAAGAAAAATGCCATTTTTAAGGTATTTCCCCATTGTATCCGATGTAAAATGATACCACTTGTTACAGAAACCGTAAAACAGTCGATGGCTAAGCTGACGGCAAGTAGCCAAATTTCTAATATACTCATGATTAAAACGGCAGGTTATATATTAAGTTATAGGTTAAATTAAAACTACTGCTTGCATTCTTTCCGAAGCCGGGAATATACCAGGGTTCTGAGTTTTCGGCATTCGTTACATTCACGCGTCTTTTATATCGTACAGCCCATCCCATACAAAATCCTTTGTAAATCTTAACTTTTATTCCTACAACAGCTTCTATCCAGCTTGCATTGCTTTTGTTTCCCTTAAATTCATAAGGAATCTGGATTACTCCTCCGTAATTGGGGTCGTTCATGGTTGGGCCGCTTATGTCGTAGGTGAAGGATGTCATTCCATAACGCAGACCGGCATATAAATATCCCGGCAAATAGGGCTTCAGATAAAAAGCGTTATAATCCATACCGATACGGAAGAAAGGAGCAGATGTTTTGTAATGCATATCATTTGTATCGTGAATTACATCGGTTTCGCCATAGCCAATTTCCACAGTTGGGAAGAAGCGGTTCTTCAGATTACTTTGCAGGATAATTTCGCTACTTAATATGTCGCCGCCTATCAAGTGATTGGCCAACCCGGCTACTTCGATACCGATAGAACTTCCCTGATAAAAAGGTGAAGCCTTGTAGTCGGCTTTCAGTTCTTCTTTACTTTTCTTTTGTCCCCATGCGTAAGAGGGCAACAGAAGCATACTATTCAGTATCAGTAACAGTGAAATATATCTTGATATTTTCTTTTTCATTGTTATCTATGTTCGGGTTGATAATTTGTATAGAATCGAGCTGATGGCGGGTAGATGTTGCTTGCTGTATCTCGTAGAACATCATGGTGCCACAGTCCAAATTCGTTACATAAGGTATATTGCGGTGAGAGATATGAATCGTATCGGGTTTGGCATGCAGGTAAGCAAGTATAAAAGAAGTCTTATCGCTATAGCTTAAAGGCACTTCAAATCCGCTGGCCCCCACTTCCCGGTTGATTAATGTGTCGTGTATCAGCGAGTCGTATACCACTTCTTCTTTAATAGTCCCGTCGTCCAATGTATCGTATACCGTTACATCGGCATGAATCATACCGATGATGCTTGTCGTATCAATCAATTGAACGGCTTTGCCGTGCTGGTTGACGAAAGAAAACTTTATGTAAGACATCGTGTTGGGAGGACAGTTCTCTACTTCGCAAGCAGGGAAGAAAAGGACTGCTATCCACAGGATGAATAAAAGGAACGGTAGCTTTTTCATGTAGATTACAGTTCTTTTTCAATTTTATAATTGTTTCTCTCCGGAGCATTGCGAGCTATCAGCTCTCCAATGAATCCTGCCAAAAATAGTTGGGTTCCGATTATCATGGTAGTGAGCGCCAGGTAGAAATAAGGATTTTCCGTAACCAGACGATAAGGATTTCCACAATACATATCATATAGTTTGGTAGCTCCTACGGCTCCCACTGCAATGAATCCCAGAATGAACATGATGGAACCTAAAAAGCCGAAGATGTGCATGGGCTTCACTCCGAACTTAGACAAGAACCAAAGAGTAAGCAGGTCTAAGTATCCGTTTACAAAACGGTTCAGGCCGAATTTCGTCTTTCCGTATTTACGTGCCTGATGGTGTACCACCTTTTCCCCGATTTTGCTGAATCCGGCATTTTTTGCCAGATAAGGGATATAGCGATGCATTTCTCCGTATACTTCGATGTTCTTGATCACCTCACGCCGATAGGCTTTCAGTCCGCAGTTGAAGTCGTGCAGATTATGAATGCCCGATACGGCACGTGCCGTAGCATTGAATAACTTGGTAGGAATGGTTTTTGAAAGCGGATCGTATCGTTTTTGTTTCCATCCCGAAACCAGATCGTATCCGTCTTGGGTAATCATTCTGTATAGTTCGGGAATTTCATCCGGACTATCCTGTAAATCGGCATCCATAGTGATGACAACATCTCCCTGTGTCCGTTCAAAGCCACAGAACAAGGCCGGTGATTTACCGTAATTACGGCGGAATTTAATACCTCTTACACAGTCGTGTTTGCTGCTGAGCTCTTCGATGACTTGCCATGAATGGTCTGTACTTCCATCGTTTACAAAAATGACTTCGTAGCTGAAGCCGTTGGCATTCATCACACGTTCAATCCATGCATACAGTTCCGGCAAGGATTCTTCTTCATTATATAAAGGTACTACAACAGATATATCCATAGTTTATGATATTATTTTTTCTGCCTCATTACCAGCAGGGCGGTAAATAAAGCAAGTATAGTTCCATAAAAAATATTTTGTGAAATAAGTTGAGCTGTCAACTGGATAGGAGTCAATGCAGCGATGGCATCGATGGTTTGCATCAATGGTTCGATGCTGTCGGATAACCCTTGTATTCCTGCCGACTGTATTGATTCCAACTGAGTGCGATAAGTTTCAATGATGAAACCTTGGTCAAAAAAGCGGAAATATACATAATGTGCTACTGCAGTGAGCAGTGAAGCAAACATATACATCAGTAAAGTGAATGAAAATGCACGCAGAAAACTAATTTCATTGTCGCAATATTTCATGCGGTATTTACGTGCATAGATATATCCTAATACAGGAACCAAAAGGGTGAGCAAAACGAACAATAGATGCAGAAAAGGAATTTTGAAGCCCATGGGAAGGAAAATGAATTTGAAAATCCAATATATTCCCATTACGGTTCCAAAACGCATGGCATGTTCTTGCAGAGTAGTGGGTCGGTTGTTAGTCATTCTTTCAATACACAATTAGTTATTTTCGCAAAATTACGCTTTTTACTGTTATGCATCGTAATAAAAGAAGATAAAAATCGTATTTGCATTCAAATTCTTGCCACTGCTTCACAATCAGACCATCTTTTCATCTCTTTAGTTTTATATTATAACCCTGCATATTGGAGAGTTTTATGGCATCAGAAGACGGTAATCATCCTTCAGAATGATAAAAAATTATCTTTTTCTGCAGTTTTTTTTTGTCAAAGTATTGCAGATTCAAAAAATCTTCCTACCTTTGCACCCGCAATCGAGAAACATCGATGATGAAGAACGGTTGAAACATGGGTAAGTCCCATACGGCCAGCTCCTGATGAATCCTCCAGGGCTTGATCGCAGCAAAGGTAGTTGGTTGTAGCGGCGCGATATGGTAAGCTTACCCGCCTGCCTCTTTAGCTCAGTTGGCCAGAGCACGTGATTTGTAATCTCGGGGTCGTTGGTTCGAATCCGACAAGAGGCTCAAATAAAGCAGATGGGAGTAAGCACTGCTTTATGGCTTAAAATACTTACTCGTTTGCCTCTTTAGCTCAGTTGGCCAGAGCACGTGATTTGTAATCTCGGGGTCGTTGGTTCGAATCCGACAAGAGGCTCAAAGCTCAGAATTCATAAAGAATTTTGAGCTTTTTTCGTATATCCCTATGTGTACTCCGGACTTCTTAAATAAAGAAAACGGAGTACGTGCATTTCCTTTAAAGTTTGATAGAAGTATGCAGACTTTCCGATGCAGGAAACAAACTGTATCCGTCGTCGTTGATTGCGCGGCCGACGGTGTCGTCTGTCCGTCCGACGACGTCGTCTGTACAATCAACGACGTCGGTTATACGCTGGCATTGTTATATCTTTTTGAAGTTTCATTTTCATTTTCGGTTATATTCAAAGATTTTGAAATCATTTCAGATTCTTTTCAGATTTGAAGTCTACTTTTATCTCATCAATCATTAAAATGGAATTATTATGAAGACTTTTTTATCGTTATGGACTGTTTTGTTTGCTGTGATGTTGGGCCTGGCATCTTGTAATAAAAATGACATGCCGGAGGCTCCTCCGGGAACCGTCGATCCTTCGACTCTTCCAGCCGCTGTGTTGCAGGAGTTTGACGCCCGTTATCCTGGAGCGACCGATGTATCGTGGAGTATAAAGAATGATTATGCCGTAGCACATTTTTATTGGGACAGCGCTCGTTCGGACTCCCGTGCGCGTAATCATACGGCTTGGTTTACGATGAGAGGAGAGTGGGGGATGACTGAAACAGAAATACCTTTTGCCTTATTGTCAACTCTGGCACCGAAGGTATACGAAGCCTTTAGCGCAAGTACATACGGACAGGCTTCTTCGGGTTGGATGACTGATGATGAAGTAGATGTGCTGTTGCGTGGAGAAGGAACTGAGAAACTATATGTGATTGAAGTAAGCAAGAAAGAAGCAGGAAAAGAAACAGATGTAGATCTTTATTATACAGAGGATGGGGTACTTGTAAAAGAAATTATAGATGCTGATGATAATCAGGATTACGATGAGTATCTTCCCCAAAAACCGGCCGGAAATATTGAAGCTTGGTTGAAACAGAAATTCACGGCTTATACGGTAGTGGAAATTGAAAACGAGGATGGCAGAACAGAGGTGGAGGTAATAGCAAAAGGACGTAAACATGAAGTCTTGTTTGATGCTTCCCAGAACTGGCTTTCTGTCAAGACGGATTTATATGCGATGGATGCCAATAATGCAGAATGGGTGCCTGCCAATATTGTAGAAGCTTTGCAGAAAGAAAGTTATGAGGTAAGCAATATTAAGGAAATAGAACGTTATGAGGTAAACAAGTCTGGCAATGAATATGTATATTTCTGCTTCGAAATGAGAAGTGGAAGAGATGAGGTGGATGTATATGTAGATGAGACTGGTATTATATCACGTCCGTCGGTGGGCGGCGAAGGAGTGACTGTAGAAGGTGGTATCACTGAATTCCTGGCACAGAAATATCCGGGTGCGGTAGTTGTGGACAAAGATTATGACGACGGATATCTGGAGATAGACATTCGCCATGATAATATCATAAAAGAAGTAAAGTTCAATGGTCGTAACGAATGGATAAAGACTACTTGGGAATTGCGTTATGCTGCATTGCCGGAAGCTATTAGACAAACTTTGACAAAAGAAGGATACCAGCAGGCAGATGTAGACGACATTGAAGTGACCGAAAATGCTTCGGGAGTATTATACGAAGTGGAAATAGAAAAAGGGCATATTGAAAAAACATTGATTATAGATGCTCAAGGAGTTATCAAACAGCAATATTGATTAAATAAGTATAGGCTTATAGCTTATTGATTTGCCGGGTTATGTATCCCCTTCTTACCATATACCGATATGGTGGGAAGGGGATTTTTGTATGATAAATCCTGGTTCCTTTTGCTTTTTGTCAGTCGTCGTCTTTTTAGCGGGAAAACTGTGCTGAGCATAAACAGACTATATGGCACGTAGGTTGGGAAGTCTTTTTATACGGTTGGGAATCTGTATTTACCGTTTGAGAATGATGACTGTTTGACACCGCTTGTCTCCTCTCTATTTTTGTAATTCAAAATATAAAAACATAAATGTTTAAATGAGAATCTAAAGATGAGGACTGTTTGTTTATTTGTTGGAATATGTATGCTGGTCTCTTGTGGTGGTACGGTGAAAGAGACTTCTCAGAAACAGGAGGTCAAATTTGCTTCTGTACAGACCGTTGCAGAAGAAAATGAGCGTAGTTACACTTTTCTTTCGTCTCCTTATCGTACTACGGAACTCTCGTTTAGAGTAGGAGGTCCGGTGGTGAATTTTGAAGTACAGAACGGTCAGTTTTTTAGGAAAGGAGAATTGATTGCTGCTATTGACGACCGCGATTTTTTAATTCGCAAGCAGCGGGCGGAAGCTTTGTTCAATCAGACGAAGGCAGATTTTATTCGTGTGTCCAATCTGTATGAGAAGGGGAATATTTCTGGTGCTGCATACGAGAAAGCCAAGGCCGATTATGAACGTGCTGAAGCTGATTTTAATACCGCGGAGAATGAACTGAAAGATACCCGGCTGACAGCTCCTTTTGATGGCTATGTACAAAAAGTAAACATTGACAAGTATCAGGAGGTTAGTCCTTCTTTTCCGGTCGTTACTTTTATCGATCTTTCACGAATTAAGGCCGAGGCTTGTATCCCGGAAGATATGGCGGTTGGCCTTCGTGTAGCCGGACTGAAAGATTCTTCTTTTGTACAGTTCAAAGCTTTGGGCGAAAAGAAGTTTCATCCCATCGAAACGTATGTGACTCAAAGTACCTTGGAAAATAATATCTCTTATTTGTATACGGTTATATTGGATAATAAAGATTACGGTCTGTTTGGTGGAATGGCTGGCACTTTGTCTTTACGATTCCCCAAATCCGATGGTGGTTTACATTCATGTTCACTTGTGGCCATTCCCCAGACAGCTGTTTGTCACACCATAGATAAAGGAGCATTTGTCTGGGTACTGGGAAAAGATAGCAGAGTGAGGAAACAAAAAGTGGAGATAGGAAGTATGTTGTCGGGGAATAGGATAGAAATAGTATCCGGACTGAATGTCGGAGATAAGGTTGCAGTGACTCGTCTTTCCTATCTTTCGGAGAATGAAGAGGTACTTTTACAATTATAATTAGAGGGATATGGTTGGAGATATTACAAAGTTTTTTCTGAAAAACAAATCTTTGTCGTGGCTGTTGATGGCGCTTGTGCTGATAGGCGGTTCTGTAGCTTATGTAGATATGGGGAAATTAGAGGATGCCCCGTTTACCATCAAACAGGCTGTGGTAACTACTTCGTATCCTGGAGCATCTCCTATGGAAGTACAGAAACAGGTGACCGATATTCTGGAGGAATCTATTCAGTCATTAGGCGAATTGTATTATCTGAAGACTGATAACAGAGCCGGCCTGTCCAAAATAACGGTGTATGTAAAAAAGGAAATCCGTGCAGATGAAATGCAGCAGTTGTGGGACAAGTTGCGCAGAAAAGTGAGTGATGTACAAAGTAAATTGCCGGCAGGGGCAGGTCCTTCGGTCGTAAATGATGATTTTGGTGATGTATTGGGAGTATTCTATGGATTAAGTAGTGACTGTCATACTTATCGGGAACTGGAAGAACAGGCTGAGATTATTAAAAATGAACTTTTGGATGTGAAGGATGTGGCAAAGGTGGAATTGTTTGGAGTACAGAACCGGACAATTGAGGTTACTATTAATCCCACTTTACTGTCGAAGAGTGGCTTGACGGTACACGATATTGTTTCGGCCTTCGATAAGCAAAATAAAATTGTGGATGCCGGAGCCATAGAGACCGATACGCATCGTTTGAGGGTAGAGGCTGTTGGAAGTTTCTTTAGTATGGAAGAAATGGAAAATCTTACTGTTGTTTCGAAGGATGGAACTTACTTTCGCTTGGGAGAGATTGCTACTTTTTCCGAAAGCTATGTACATCCGGCCAGAAGTAAGATGGCTATAAATAATATTCCGGCAGTAGGAATTGCAATTTCTACCGTTTCCGATGGAAATGTAGTGGAGATGTCTGAGCTGGTCAAGGAAACTATCTGTCACTTAAAAGACAGATTACCGGAAGGATTTTATTTGGAGTCAATCTATGATCAGGGATATGAGTCGGCTGTGGCAAACGATGGCTTTGTAATGAACCTGATTATTTCAGTGTTGACGGTTGTCGCGGTATTGTTGTTCTTTATCGGCTTTAAAAACGGATTTCTGATAGGGAGCGGATTGATTTTCTCTATTTTCGGAACACTTGTTTATATGAATGCTACGGGGATAGCCCTGCAGCGTATGTCGTTGGCTGCGATTATTATAGCTATGGGAATGCTGGTAGATAATGCCATTGTGGTATACGATTCGGCTTTGGTGAATATGCAGAAAGGAATGCGTAAACGAAATGCGATATTGGCTGCTGTTTCTACTACATCCATGCCTTTGTTGGGAGCAACCTTGATTGCAGTCCTGACGTTTCTTCCCGTATATTTGTCTCCTCATATTACCGGAGAGCTTTTGTCTTCACTGTTTATTGTGATTGCAGTTTCATTGTTGTTGAGCTGGGTGTTTGCTATTACGCAGAATGTCTTTTTTGTACAAGAGTTTGTGCGTCGTCCTCGTCCGGATGAGTTGAAGGGAGAGTTGTTTCAGGGACGTATCTATACTCTTTTCCGCAAATTGCTGGCTGCTACAATCCGGAAGAAATATAGAGTAGTAGGATGTATGGTTGTTTTGCTGGCCTTGTCGGTCTGGGGGTTCCGTTTTATTCCACAGCAGTTTATGCCTTTGTTGAATAAACAATATTTTTCTGTTGATATGTGGTTGCCCGAGGGAGTGCGTATCGAAGAAACGGAAAAGCAGGTTACAGAAATGGTTGCTTATCTCAAGCAGAATGCAGAAGTAAAGCAGGTTTCTTCGTTTGTCGGACAAACTCCTCCCCGTTTTTATCTTGCCAATGCTGCTTACGGGCCGCAATCCAATTATGCTCAATGTCTGGTAGAAGCTGAAACTCCCGAAAAGGCTCGTGCCTTGCAGAAAATGTTGAATGAAACATTGCCTCTGAAATTTCCGGATGCGTTGATACGTGTGAACCGTTTCGAGCTGAATTCCATTCCTCAGGCTTTGATTGAAGCTCGTTTTTGCGGAGATGATCCTGCGGTACTCGATTCGCTCACCCAAATAGCTGTTGGTATTATGCGTAATAATCCTAAAGCATTGAATCCTCGCAATGAATGGGGAAATATGGCAATGAATGTACAGGCTGAATACGATCCTGTAAAAGCTGGGAAACTGAATATCGGGCGTTCGGATATGATGATGGCTGTGAAAAGTTTGTGTGATGGAGTCTCTGTGGGTGTTTACCGTGATGAGAACAAAAAAGTTCCGGTTTTGCTCCGTACTCCATTTGAAGAAGATTTTTCACAAAAATCATTGGAAGATTTGCAGGTATGGAACGGTACACGTTCTGCTCCATTGGCTCAGTTGACAGATGATATAGAACTGGGATGGGAGTATCCTTTGGTACGTACCTATAATCGTCAGTTGTCTATGGCTGCACAGTGTGATGTCAAACCAGGGCATACGATGGCTGAGGTCTTGAATGAAATAAAGGCAGAAGTTGAGCAAATACAATTGCCAGAAGGATATACCTTCTTTTGGGATTCTCAATATAAAGATCAGAAAGAGGCAATGGAAGCACTTACCAAATATTTTCCTTTGGCAATAGTCTTCTTGATTATTATTCTCGTGGCTTTGTTTGGTAACTTCAAGCAGCCGGCCATAATCTTTTTGATTCTTCCTTTGTCTCTGATAGGTATGGTCTTGGGTTTGCTCTGTACCGGTTTCGAATTTGGATTCTTCTGTATGGCGGGATGGCTTGGACTGTTGGGGATGATTATCAAAAATGTAATTGTGTTGTTGGATGAAGTCAATATACAGAGGAGTATGGGTGTTGACCCTTATCATGCCATTATTGAGGCTACGGTGTCGAGAACAAGACCTGTGCTGATGGCTGCTCTTACTACTATTTTTGGAAGTATTCCTCTGCTTTTTGATGTAGTTTTCGGTGGAATGGCAGCTACTATTGTGTTTGGTCTGTCTTTTGCTACTTTACTTACCCTATTTGTGACTCCGGCATTGTATGCTATTTTTTATCAAGTAAAAAAAGAGAATATTTAAAATAAAGACTATGAGTATCAAATTTCTTTATTTCGGTCAGTGGGCAATTATTTTATTCGCTATATTTGGAGTACAAACAGCGAGTGCTCAGCAAAGTGCTTGTTTGCAGGCTTATCGTAATCGGGTAATTGACTACAATCAGGATATTAAGGCTGCTGGATATACTGTATCCTTGCAGAAGGAGAAAGAGAAATCAGCGAAAGCAGATTTTCTTCCTAAATTATCTGCTGATGGTAGCTTCAGCTATACCGGTAATCCGATGGAGTTGCAGGTTGATATACCGGAGATGAATATATCCCGTTCTTGGCAAGGTTCTGATATGAAGTATGGAGCTTCGTTGACTTTGGCGCAGCCGTTGTATCAAGGAGGATTTATCCGTGCAGGGTATGACAAGTCGAAGAAGGAGAAAGAACTGGCTGAGTACGAGCAACAACGTATTACCAATAATACTGTTTACAATGCCGATGTTTATTACTGGAATGCAGTAGCGCAGACAGAAATGGTAAAGATAGCAGAAGAGTTTAAGTCGTCTGTATCACTATTGGTAGATGTGGTCCGTCATCGGGTACAGGAGGAATATACAGACCGTAGTGATTTGCTTATGGCTGAAGTAAAGCTGAATGATGCAAATTATCGTTTGTTGCAGGCAGAGAACAGAAGAGAAGTGGCTCGGTTATCGCTGAATTCTTTTGCCGGTGTGGCTCCAGACAGTGTACTTCAAACGGATTCTGCAGTGATATCTTTAAGAGAAATGGATGATAGAAATGAAACGACAGATTTAGGATTGGCTCATCGGCCTGAACTAAGGATTGCGTTAAATAAAATCGAAATTCAGAAAGCACAGGCGAAAATGGCCAATGCTCAGTTTCTGCCACGGGTATCGGTTGGAATTAATGGAAGTTATATGTCACCGGGATATAATTTCCGGTCTGATATGGATCCTAACTATGTGGTGTATGCTAAACTAAGTGTTCCTATCTTTGAATGGGGTAAAAGAAAAAGTACTCGTCGTGCTGGAAAATATGGAATTGATATAGCCCAGGAGAATCATCATAAAGTGGTAGATAATCTTCGGCTGGAAATAGAAACGGCTTATTATACATATTCACAATCGATAGAAAAGGTAATCTTTACAGAGAGTTCACTGCAAAAGGCTGCTGAAAGTGAATACTTGGCTATGGAGAAATATAAGGAAGGAAATATCTCTATTGTAGAAGTAATTAATGCACAACTTTATCATCAGGAGGCTAAAGTGAATTACATACAGTCAAAATTAGATGCACAGATAGCTAAGAGCGGATTTGAAAGGGCGATGGGAAGAATAGGGTATTAATAAAAAATAAATAAGATGAAGGATAAAAAGAATAGATTTGCTTTTTTGTGGAACATCTTTCTGTTTTCTGCATTGGGGTGCTTTTCGCTTTTCTTTTTAGTGCACTATACTGATATTCCTGTTCATCATCAGGAGAAATTAATGACAGCGGAAGTTTTTGCATCTGCCATTATTCTATTCAACGGCATTGGATTGAGTCTTAAATACATAGACAATTGGCTGATTCGTACATATCCTTCTTTTATACGAGATCGTAAGTTATTGATTTTATTTTTTGTCGTTTCAGCTTTCTTTCTTTTAGTTACGAATTATTTTTTGATGGTTACTATAAAATGGCTGACGGGTAGTGCACATCCGTTTATTGTGGCGGCCAAGGGGATGCGTTTGTTGTCTATTGTCTTTTTGGTAGAATTATTTATTACCGGACAGATGATGGTCAGTCAGTTCTATAAGAATATTGTCGAGATGTATAGGAGGACAAAAGATTTGGAGGAAAGTGCCATAAAGACCCGCTATATGGCTTTGCAAAGCCAGTTAAATCCTCATTTTTTATTCAATAGCTTGAATACACTGATTGCTGAAATTGAATATGCACCGCAAAAGGCTGTTGAGTTTACCCGTAATTTATCCGATATTTATAGATATATCTTGTCTTGTCAGAACAAGCAGTTGGTTTCTATCGGTGAAGAGCTGGACTTTATCCGTAAATTTATATTCTTGCATCAGGTACGTTTAGGGGATTGTCTGGAGTTGGAGAATGAATTACCACTTGATGTATACGAGTGTTCTATTCCTCCTCTGACATTGCAGCTCTTGGTGGAAAATGTGGTGAAGCATAATGTGATATCACCGGCTAAGCCAATGGTCATTTCTATTTATGCAGACAGGATTGATGATGCGGACTGGCTGGTTGTATCCAACGAAGTACATCCTAAAAAAGGTGTTGCCAGTACAGGTAAAGGGCTGGATAATTTGTTGCAGCGCAATTTGCTTGTGTGTCAGAAAGAAATTATTGTAGAAAACAAGGATAATCGTTTTATCGTCAAAGTCCCTATAGTGAATGAGTATGAATGAATTGAGAAAAGTACATGCGGCTATCATAGAAGATGAGTATCCTGCTGCAAGATTATTGAATCATATGTTGACTACTCTTCGGCCGGAGTGGGAGATTACGTTGCTGCCCGGTACGGTAGAAGATTCGGTGAAATGGTTTGCGGAGAATCCTCATCCGGATGTGTTGTTCTTGGATATACAACTGACTGATGGGAACTCTTTTCTCTTTTTGGAGCAGGCACATCCCAGTAGTATGATTATATTTACCACTGCTTATGACGAATATGCAGTCCGGGCTTTTGCCGTTAACAGTATTGATTATTTGCTTAAGCCAATACACGAAGACCGCTTGTTGGCTGCTATTACTAAATTTGAGCGTCTTTCTCCGGTTACAATTAGAGAATTCAATGACCAGATGAATGTAAGAGAGCTGGTTGCATTACTTTCCAAACGGGATGAATCCTGTTTCCGAACTCGTTTCCTTATTACCGGCAATCGTCATTTTTATACCATACAAGTCGCTGATATTGCATATTTCTATTCGGAATGCAAGATTACTTTTGCGGTTACAAAAGAGGGAAAAAGGCATGCGATTGATTTGTCGCTTGGTAAGCTTGAAGAACAATTGGATAGCCGCCGGTTTTTTCGGGTAAACCGTCAGTTTATTTTATCGGCTGAATCAATCAAGACTATTGAACCTTATAATGGAAGTAAACTGAATATAAGAGTAAACCCTCCTTTTGATGATGCCATTCAAGTGAGTAGAGAAAAAGTCACAGCGCTGAAAATGTGGTTGAATACTTGACGATTGTATCATAATGTGTGCGATAAAAAGCATGCAGATATCAGGTTATGAATATGAAGATGGTTATCTACCCAATATTAGGTAATTTAACAAATAGCAGAGAAATAGCCGAACGGTTTGTTGTTTATGTCTGTAATTAAAAATATCTTTGCATATAGTAAAGAGTAAAAAATTAATTTTATTACAATATTTAAAACCTGAAGAAACTATGAGAGTAATTATTGAACCTGATTATCAGTCGCTTTCTCAATGGGCTGCCAATTATGTGGCACAGAAAATAAACAAGGCTAATCCTACAGCTGAAAAACCTTTTGTATTGGGCTTGCCTACCGGTTCATCTCCGCTGGGTATGTATAAAGCACTTATTGAACTGAATAAGAAAGGTGTGGTATCTTTCAAACATGTGGTAACATTCAACATGGACGAATATGTAGGTCTGCCGGAATCTCATCCTGAAAGCTATCATTCATTCATGTTCAACAACTTCTTCAATCATATTGATATCTGCAAGGAAAACATCCATATCCTGAATGGAAATGCAGAAGATTTGGAAGCTGAATGTGCAAATTATGAAAAGCAAATCGAATCATTCGGTGGTATCGACTTGTTCTTGGGTGGTATTGGTCCTGACGGACACATTGCGTTCAACGAACCGGGTTCATCTTTGACTTCACGTACTCGTGTAAAAACTTTGACTACAGATACTATTATTGCTAACTCTCGTTTCTTCGAAAACGATATTAACAAAGTTCCTAAAACTGCGTTGACAGTAGGTGTAGGTACAGTATTGTCTGCTCGCGAAGTGTTGATTCTTTGTAATGGTCACAACAAAGCTCGCGCCTTGCAGCATGCAGTAGAAGGTGGTATCACACAGATGTGGACTATCAGTGCATTGCAGATGCATCAGCACGGTATCATTGTTTGTGATGAAGCTGCTACTGATGAACTGAAAGTTGGTACCTACAAATACTTTAAAGACATCGAACGCAACAACTTGTAAGCGTTTATAGGTTTGTGGGTTTGCCGTGTTATCCGAATGCAAACTCACAAACTCATCGACTTATAAACTCATAAACCTATTAATTAATCAGTAAGGAGGATCATGTATGAGAACGAATCTCAGCTCACAAATTTCTTTGAACAGAGTTTCAACCAAATATTATAAGCCGGAGAACATGATCGACCGTTCAGTATTGACTCGCTTTGAAAAAGTTCCTACCAACATTTATGAAACAATGGAAGAAGGAGCCAAAGCGATTGCCGATGAAATTATCCGTAAAGTTCAGGAAAGACAGCGTGAAGGCAAATTCTGCACGATTGCTGCCGGAACGGGAGCTTCATTGAGACCATTGTATGCTGAATTGGTTCGTCGTCATAAAGAAGAAGGTGTAAGTTTCCGCAATGTGGTATTGTTCAACTTGTTTGAATATTATCCGTTGAGTGAAGCTAAGAATGGCAGTATGAATCAGTTGAATGAACTGTTTGCCAAGCAGGTAGATATTGATGCACAGAATATCTTTACTATGGATGGTTCCATTGCGCAGGATGCTGTCATCGAGCACTGCTCTTTGTACGAACAGCGCATTAATACATTTGGTGGATTGGATATGGTTCTCATGGGAATCGGCCGTGAAGGTAATATTGCCATGAACGAGCCAGGCTCTACTGCTGCCACATCTACTCGTCTGATTCTGATTGATGCTACATCTCGTGCAGAAGCAATTCATAATACAGGAATAGACAATTTGCCTCCTTGTTCCATTACCATGGGTGTGAAGACTATCATGTCTGCCCGTAAGGTATATTTGTTGGCTTGGGGAGAAGAAAAGGCAGATATCATTAAGAAGGCCGTAGAAGATAAAATCTCGGATGCTTTGCCTGCATCGTATTTGCAGATGCATCAGAATGCTTCGGTTTGTATTGATCTGACAGCTGCCGCACATCTTACCCGTATCCAACGTCCGTGGTTGGTTACCAACTGCGATTGGAATGATAAACTGATTCGCAGCGCCATTGTATGGTTGTGTCAGTTGATTAACAAGCCTATTCTGAAGCTTACAAACAAGGATTATAACGAACACGGTCTGAGTGAATTACTGGCACTTTATGGTTCTGCTTATAATGTAAATATCAAGATCTTTAATGATTTGCAGCATACTATTACCGGATGGCCGGGTGGTAAGCCGAATGCAGACGATACTTATCGTCCGGAACGTGCCAAACCATTCCCGAAACGTGTGGTAGTATTCTCTCCGCATCCAGATGATGACGTGATTTCCATGGGAGGTACGCTCCGTCGTCTGGTACAGCAGGGACATGAAGTACATGTAGCGTATGAAACTTCGGGAAACATTGCCGTAGGTGATGAAGAAGTGGTTCGTTTCATGCATTTCATCAATGGATTCAACCAGTTGTTTGATGGCAACCAGAACGAAACTATCCGTAACAAATATGCGGAAATCAAACAGTTCCTGAGCCAGAAGAAAGAGGGAGATATGGATACACGCGATATCTTGACCATTAAGGGACTGATTCGTCGTGGAGAAGCTCGTACTGCTTCTACATACAATCAGATTCCGTTGGAAAGAGTTCATTTCCTCGATCTTCCTTTCTATGAAACCGGACGTATTGAAAAGAACCCAATCAGCGAAGCCGACGTGGAAATTGTGATGGATTTGCTGCGTAAGGTAAAACCTCATCAGATTTATGTAGCTGGTGACTTGGCTGACCCGCACGGAACTCATCGTGTATGTACAGATGCTGTATTTGCTGCAATTGATGAAGAAAAGAAAGCGGGTGCAGAATGGTTGAACGATTGCCGTATCTGGATGTACCGTGGTGCATGGGCAGAGTGGGAAATCGAAAACATTGAAATGGCCGTTCCATTGAGTCCGGAAGAATTGCGTGCAAAACGTAATTCAATCTTGAAACATCAGTCGCAAATGGAAAGTGCTCCATTCTTGGGTAACGACGAACGTTTGTTCTGGCAACGTAGTGAAGACCGTAACCGTGGTACAGCAAACCTGTACAACGATTTGGGATTGGCATGCTACGAAGCAATGGAAGCTTTTGTGGAATACAAGCCGCTGTAAATAAAAAATAAGATTGAATCAAATAGAAACTGCTGTTCTGCTTCAGGTGGAACGGCAGTTTTTTTATGTCTGTATTGCGGTAGAGAAGGAGTGGATGTGGCAGAGAATGTTATCGGAGGCTCTTGTTACAGGAATTGTTTTTTGTCCGACGTCGTCGTATGTACAGTTGGCGCCGTCGATTTTACAGCCGACGTGGTTGTTTGTAGAATCGACGACGCCGATTAAAGATTGAAACAAATTGTTATATAGGCTTGTTTCTAGTGAATATTCCGTTTGTTTAATTCTCTCTGATAGCGTGCTGCATTTTGCAAATGCTTCGTCATATTTTCAGCGAAATTATGATAACCCGAAAAATCTTCTTTTGCACACATATAGAGGTAATTATGGCGGGTATAGTTGAGTACACTTTCTATTCCGTCGATAGAAGGAATACGGATTGGTCCTGGAGGAAGTCCCGGATTTTTGTAGGTATTATACGGACTTTCACACTCCAGGTGCTTGTATAATATACGTTTCAATGTAAAATCCTGCAAAGCGAATTTTACAGTAGGGTCTGCCTGCAGCGGCATACCTTTATGAAGGCGGTTGATGTAGAGTCCGGCTACCATTGGTTTTTCCGATTTCTTTATTGTTTCTTCCTCTACGATAGAAGCCAGTGTGGTCACTTCAACAGGAGTAAGTCCTATGCTTTGTGCTTTTTTCATTCGTTCTTCATTCCAGAATCGTTTGTGCTCTTTTTGCATTCTTTCTATGAATTGTTTTGGACTTATTGTCCAATATACCTCATAGGTGTTAGGAATGAAAAGTGCCGGAAGAGTATTGGAGTTATACCCTAAGTGCGTATAGAATATGCTGTCGTTCAGCAAACCGGAAAGACTTGCCGAGTCTGCCATAATTTGCTTGGAAACTGTTTTTACCAGTTTGTCAAGAGTACGGACACTGGGGATAGTCAGTCTGACAGGTGTCTGCATACCGTGTCGCAAGCGGTGGAATGTTTGCCAGGTAGTATACTCTGGAGCTATTTTATAAGCTCCGGAGTGAATCTGGTCTTGATATCCATATACGGAAGACAACAGACGAAAACCTCTTAAAGTAGTAGCATTAAGTCTGCTTTCAAGTTTGGTATATACAGAGTCTATTGTATCATCTTTGTCTATATATAAGTAGGTACTTTTTTCGATGTGGAAAGGATGGTTGAATAATAGGTTATATCCTATGGCACTTGTAAAGGTTGCTATTAAGAACAGGCAAAGGAGAACACTGATAGTTTTCTTATATTTCATTTTAATTGTAAGAAAATTTTAGATTAGTATTTTAAAGCCAAATTATCATAGAAAGCAAAATGGCTTTTATTGGTTGCAAAGGTAGTTCATTCCTTTTATTTATGGTTAAAAAAATGTTTTTTTCTGCCTAATTGAACATTAATATCGTTTATTATGTTATATTAGCAGAACAGGAAATTTGAACGGTACATTAAACTAAAACTATGATTTTATGAAACAGAAAATTTTATTGGCTATTGCCGCAGTTGCAATGGCAATATCTGCAAATGCGCAGAAAGTGTATGAAGGAACAAAGTTTACAGATAACTGGTACATTGGCTGGAATGCCGGAGGTGTAACTCCTACTACTCATTCCGCATTTTTTAAAGATATGCGTTTTACTACAGGTTTGGAATTTGGTAAACAGGTAACTCCTATTTTAGGATTGTCTTTGGAAGCTATGACTTCCGTTAATAGAACCGTAAGTTCAACGGCTTTCGATGGAGTTCGTTTGATGGCATTGGGTAAATTCAATTTGCATAACTGGTTTGCCGGCTATCGTGGAGAGCCACGCTTGTTTGAAGTTGAGGCAGTCGGAGGTATCGGCTGGGGTATCGATGTGATGAACCGTAGTTACAGTGACTGGGATTATTGCTATATGGCCAGCAAATTCGGTTTGAACTTCAACTTTAATTTAGGAGAGTCGAAAGCATGGACTGTAAGTGTAAAACCTTCTCTTGTATATCGTATGGATGGCCATCAGGCTTATATGTTGAACGTAAACAAGAGCAGTGTTGAATTGCTGGCAGGTGTAACTTATCATTTCCGCAACAGCAATGGCAAACATTATATGACATTGGCTAATGTATGTGATCCGGCAGAAATGGACGCTTTGAATGCGAAAGTAAATGAATTGCGCCGTGCTGCTCAGGAAAAAGAAGCATTGCTTGCTGCTGAATCGGCTAGAGCAAACGATTTGCAGGCTCAATTGGATGAGGCTAACAGAAAGGCTGTAGAGTCTATGGAAAAGAATACTGTTTCACCGGCATGGGAAGCTATTATCACCTTCCGCCAGGATGAAGTAGTGATCAGTGAAAACCAGCATCTGCTTATCGAACGTATCGCTTCGTATATGGAAAAGAACGAAAAAGCTACTTTGACAGTGAAAGGTTATGCTTCTCCGGAAGGACCGGCTGCAGTAAATACTCGCGTAGCACAGCAGCGTGCGGATGCAGTGAAGAATATGTTGGTAGACAAATATAATATTGATGCAGCACGTATCACCGCAGAAGGCCAGGGAGTAGGTGATGTATTCTCTCGTCCGAAATGGAACAGAGTAAGTATTGCTACATTTAATGTAGGTGAATAAAAGAAAGATATATTGTTTAATTGATGTAAATGCTCTCCTCAAACAGTGAGGAGAGCATTTTTTATTTGTAACATAGATTGTTTTCGGGAAAAAAACAGACGGAAAAGTTTGTTGATGTAGATATAAACTGTACTTTTGTTTGCTAAGTTGTAAAGTGTAATTAAAGTAATAAACATTATATCACAATGAAAGAAATAGATTGGGCTAATCTGTCATTTGGTTATATACGGACAGATTACAATGTACGTTGTTATTACCGCGATGGAAAATGGGGAGAATTAGAACTTTGTTCTGAAGAAACTATCAATATCCACATGGCAGCTACATGTCTGCACTATGGACAGGAAGCCTTCGAAGGTTTGAAGGCTTATCGTGGAAAAGACGGTAAGATCCGTATCTTCCGCCCGGAAGCAAATGCAGAACGTCTGCAAAGCACTTGTAACGGTATTATGATGCCGGAATTGCCTACAGAATTGTTTTGTGAGGCTGTACGTAAGGTGGTAAAAGCTAACGAACGTTTTATCCCTCCTTATGAAAGCGGGGCTTCTCTGTATATCCGTCCGTTGCTGATTGGTACAGGTGCACAGGTTGGAGTACGTCCGGCAACAGAATATTTGTTCGTTATTTTTGTCACTCCGGTAGGTCCTTATTTTAAAGGTGGTTTTGCTACAAATCCTTATGTAATCATCCGTCAGTTCGACCGTGCTGCTCCGTTGGGTACAGGTACTTATAAGGTAGGAGGTAACTATGCTGCCAGCTTGCGTGCCAACAAAATGGCTCATGATGCCGGATATGCCAGCGAATTCTATCTGGATGCAAAGGAAAAGAAATATATCGATGAATGTGGTGCAGCCAATTTCTTCGGAATTAAGGATAATACTTATGTCACTCCGTTGTCTACCTCTATTCTTCCGTCTATTACAAACCGTAGTCTGATGCAGTTGGCAGAAGATATGGGAATGAAAGTAGAACGTCGTCCTATTCCGGAAGAAGAACTGGAAACATTCGAAGAAGCTGGAGCTTGTGGTACAGCTGCTGTCATTAGTCCGATCGGCCGCATTGACGACTTGGAAAATAATAAATCGTATGTCATTGCGAAAGACGGCAAGCCAGGTCCAATCAGTGAAAAATTATATAATAAGCTGCGTGCTATCCAGTATGGTGATGAGGCTGATCCTTACGGATGGGTAACTGTATTGGATTGATTTTGATGTAAAGACTTTCTAATATAATAAGAAGAGGATAGAATGAGAACAAGAATAAGAATAAGAATAAGTTTCTTGTGTTCTATCCTCTTCTATTTTTATAAAGTTTGTATTCCTTTATATTTTGCCTTCTATCCACGCATCAATCAGCCGGCGTGCGATGCTGAGTTTCTTGGGGATTTCCGGCAGATTGTCTCGGGTATAGAAAGCTCCTGCACTTAACTCTTCTTCCTGCAGTTTTATATTGCCACTTTCGTATTCTGCAGTATATCCTATCATAATGCCACTTGGGTAAGGCCAGGGTTGGCTGCCGAAGTATTTCAAATTACAGATGTGGAGTCCTGTTTCTTCCATCACTTCCCGATGTACGCATTCTTCCAGTGTTTCTCCCGGTTCAAGAAAACCTGCGACCAGCCCTTTGAACGTACCTCTGAAGTTGCGGGCATGTACAAGAAGGATACTATCTCCTTTTTTTATCAGTACAATGACTGCAGGCGATATACGCGGATAAAATTCCTGACGGCATTCCGGACAGCGTTTGGCTATGGGAGAGACTTGTGTGGTAGGAACTCCGCACATCGGACAGTAGCGGCTGTTCTTGTCCCAGTTCAGTATTTGTGATGCTTTTCCTGCCATTTTATATTCGTTCAGTGGAAGTACGTCGAAAGAGGCTCGAAGGTCTTTCATCATGCACGGGCTGGATTCATCTCCTGTTACTGGAGTATGGATGAGATAAGTTTTGGCGGGAAGATTATTGATTGTTCCAATGCTGTGTACGGTACTTCCTATAGGAATGGGTACCGGTGGTTGGGCACCAAAAGGGATGTGATATCCGTCTGTATGCTTTTCTATCAGTACTTGTCCGCTGTTGAATACAAACCAACCGCAGATTTCATTATTTGTTGCATTTTCCATAATCTTGCTTTTTTATTGAGGCCAAAATTATAGAAAAATACAGTGATGTGTAGAGGTGATTTCCTTTTTTTATTCATGTATTATAATGGGAAAGCACCTGTTTTCTTCTTTTATCCGGAATTTACGGCAAGGAGTTGGGTGAAAAATAGAATGTTATTATTTAATTTGTACGATTATATCGTAGAAGCGATAGAAGAGCGAAAATTAAATATAATTAAATGGTATTTATTATGAAATCTATAGTGGTAGCAGCATTGTGTTTGGCTGGTAGTTTGCAATTGATAGCTCAGGAGCCTTTGAAAGACTGGGCAGGTTTGGAGAGATATCAAGAGGATAATAAAATGGTGCAGGGACCGGTAAAGGCTGTTTTTATGGGAAATTCAATTACTGACGGTTGGCCGGTGGCAGATCCGGATTTCTTTACTCAGAACGGATATGTAGGTAGAGGGATAAGCGGGCAGGTTTCTGCACAGATGTTGATGCGTTTCCGTCAGGATGTGATTGCATTGAATCCGCAGGTCGTTGTGATTCTGGCAGGGACAAACGATATTGCCCGTAATGATTATGCAATGACTCTTGAACAAACTTTCGATAATGTAGTATCTATGGTACAGTTGGCACAGGCCAATCAGATTAAAGTGGTGCTATGCTCTACTTTGCCTGCTTTTCAGTTTGGATGGCGTCCGGAGCTGAAACCGGCAGAAGATATAAAGAAACTGAATGCGAAGTTTAAGGAATTTGCCGATGCACAGGGTATTCCTTTTGTCGACTATCATTCGGCAATGAAAGATGAGCGCGATGGATTACCTTTAAAATATTCGGAAGATGGGGTACATCCTACTGTAGAGGGGTATAAGGTGATGGAAGGTCTTGTTCAGGAAGCCTTGAAAAAAGTAATTCGATAATTGATGCGATAAAAGGTATGGATACGATGGAACTGATTATGTTGGGGACAGGGAATGCTGCTGTCACCCGTTGTTATAATACATGTTTTGCCGTTCGCATGGGCGAAAGGGTATTGTTGGTAGATGCCGGAGGAGGAAATGGAATCTTGGTTCAGATGGAGAAGGCAGGTTTGTCGCTGGCAGATGTGAAAGATATGTTCATTACTCACGCACATACCGATCATATCTTGGGAGCGGTATGGGTTATCCGGATGATAGCTCAGCAAATGCAGAAGGGCAAGTATGAGGGAAAGTTTCGGGTATATGGACACGATAAAGTGATAGATGTACTGTCGTGGATTTGCCGTGCGACACTTCCGGCTAAGATTGTAGCTTGTATAGAGAAGAACGTTCGTTTTTGCGAGGTAAAAGACGGTGAGAATTGGGAAGTGGCAGGAGCATATATGCAGTGTTTTGATATCTTGTCTACCAAAGAAAAGCAGTTTGGCTTCCGTCTTGAACTTCCCGGAGGAAAATCATTGGTCTGTCTTGGGGATGAACCTTATAAAGAACAGAACCGCTCTTATGTAGAGCATGCAGACTGGTTGCTTTGTGAGGCTTTTTGTCTGTATGCAGACAGAGAAGAATTCAAACCTTACGAAAAGCATCATAGTACAGCTCTGGATGCCGGAAGACTTGCTGAGCAATTGGGAGTGAAAAATTTGTTGCTGTATCATACAGAAGACAAGACTTTGTCTGTGCGTAAGGAAAAATATACACAGGAGGCTGCTCAGGAGTTTAAGGGCAATGTGTATGTACCAGACGATTTGGAGAAGATAGTTCTATAGCCTTTTCTGTTTTGTATTGAAAGTACAGACTGAAACTGAAGGACAGAAAGAAAGGGAGTAAAGCAAGTATGATGTACTGTTTTACTCCCTTGTTTATCTTTTGAAGGAAAGTGTTTACTTCATTCCTTTCATGGTAAGCTGGATACGTTTACGTTCTCTATCTATACTTAATACCTTTACACGTACATGCTGGTGAATGCTGACTACCGATGTCGGATCGCTTACAAACTGGTCGGATAATTGGGAGATGTGTACCAGTCCGTTTTCCTTGATGCCGATGTCTACAAAACAGCCAAAATTTGTGATATTAGTGACTATACCCGGCAACTCCATTCCTTCTTGCAAGTCGTCAATGGTACGTACGTTCTTGTCGAATTCGAAAACCTGTATTTTCTGTCGTGGGTCTCGTCCGGGTTTATCGAGTTCCTGCATGATGTCGGTCAGTGTAGGAATACCTACAGTATCGCTTACATAGTCTTCTATCCGGATACGTTCGCGAAGTCCTTTGTCGCGTATCAAATCAGCTACTGTACAGTGTAAGTCTTTTGCCATCTGTTCTACAATCGCATAACTTTCCGGATGAACTGCAGAATTATCCAACGGATTTTCTGCTTGTGGAATGCGTAAGAATCCGGCACATTGTTCGAAAGCTTTGGCTCCCATACGAGGAACTTTCATCAACTCACGGCGCGAACGGAATGCACCGTTCTCTGTGCGATAGTCTACAATGTTTTGTGCCAGTGTAGCTCCCAATCCCGATACATATGTGAGCAGATGCTTGCTGGCTGTATTGACATTAACCCCTACCAGGTTTACGCAACTTTCTACGGTCTGGTCTAAGGCTGCCTTGAGTTGTGTCTGGTCTACATCGTGCTGGTATTGTCCTACACCAATGGATTTGGCATCTATCTTGACCAATTCAGCCAATGGGTCAATCAGCCGTCGGCCGATAGAGACTGCGCCACGTACAGTTACATCATAATCAGGGAATTCTTCCCGTGCTGTTTTGGAAGCCGAATAAATGGAGGCTCCGTCTTCGCTTACTACAAAGACTTGTACTTCCCGGTCGTATCGCTGTGAGGTGACAAACTGTTCAGTTTCCCGGCTGGCAGTTCCGTTACCAATGGCAATGGCTTCTATCTTGTATTGTTCCACCAGTTTTACCAGTTTGCGGGCAGCCAGACTGTATTCCGACTTAGGTGGATGGGGGTAGATGGCTTCGTTATGAAGCAGGCCTCCCTGTGCATCCAGACATACAATTTTACATCCGGTACGGAATCCCGGGTCGATTCCCATCACTCGTTTCTGTCCTAAAGGAGGAGCCAAAAGCAGTTGGCGCAGGTTGCCGGCAAATACACGGATGGCTTCTTCGTCTGCCTTTTCTTTGCTTAATGCGGCAAACTCTGTTTCGATAGAGGGTTTAAGCAGGCGCTTGTATGCGTCGCGTACAGCTTCTGCTACCTGACGGGCACACTCATTGTTGCCACGTACGAATTGACGTTCCAGGCGTGTATTGCATTCTTCTTCGTCCGCCGGTGAGATGCTGACCTTCAGAATACCTTCCGATTCTCCCCGGCGGATGGCAAGCAAACGGTGTGATGTGCAACGTTTCAACGGTTCGCTGAAATCGAAATAATCGCGATATTTGGCTGCACTTTCCTCTGTGTCTTTACCTTTTATTACCTTGGCTGTAATGACAGCCTGGCGGCTGAACTGATTGCGCATCAGGTTACGTGCCCGTTCGTCTTCGTTTACCTGTTCGGCAATGATATCGCGAGCTCCTTTCAGTGCATCTTCTTCGTCCTTTACTTCTCCTTTTACAAAGGTACGTACCCGTGCGGAGAGATTATTTTCCCGTTGCATCATCAACAGCATAGCCAGAGGTTCCAGTCCCTTTTGTCGGGCAGCTTCGGCACGGGTTTTTCTTTTGGGTTTATAAGGCAGATAGATGTCTTCCAGTTCAGTACTGTCCCAACAGTCGGCAATGCGACGGCGTAACTCATCGGTCAGTTTACCCTGTTCTTCAATAGTCGACAGGATAGTTTCCTTCCGTTTGGCCAGTTCGCAGAGCTTTTCGTAGCGAGTATGGATATCGCTTATCTGTACTTCATCCAGTCCTCCGGTTGCTTCCTTGCGGTAGCGGCTGATGAAGGGGATAGTAGCCCCTCCAGTCAGCAGTTTTAATGTATTTTCAATACGGTGTATAGGCAGCTTCAATTCTGCTGCAATGAGTTGGCTGAATTGTTCCATTAATATTATTCTTTCACAATATCTTTAAGTTTAATACTTTGGAAAGTCATGTGTGCAACACTGCTTTCATAAAGAATACCAATTGTTTCTTTATCCACCATTGTCAGGCAAGAGTATGCCCAGTTTTCTCCTTCGTCCAATAGCAGTTGGTGTTCCGGACTCCAGGTATATCCTCCGTCAAGGCTGATTTTGATGGTTATATTTCTTCGTGCGTTGGTCATGTTGGGATTAGAGAAAATAAGAATATCTTTTCCCAATACATTATCCTTAGCCTTTACACTGATGAGGCTTGCCATACATACCGGCTCTATCAGAGCAGTACGTGATGATTCATGCTCTTTCCAGGTTTTTCCTAAGTCGGTAGTCGTATAAACAGCTCTGCTTCCTCCACGGTTATCTCTCATGTTCAGCATAAGTGTACCGGGACTTACTTCTGCTACTTGTGCCTCTGTAGTGTTGGTACGTGCATGCTGATGGATGTGCCATGTCTCTCCCCGGTCTTTGCTATACATGATACCGGCATTAGGAATACGGTCTTCACCGATATACTGAATAGGGAAGACTAAGGTACCATCGTCCATTGTAATACCTCTTCCCGGACCTTGCAGCAAAAAGTACCATTCCGGTTTCTTTACCTGTTCTGTGATATTGATAGGTTTCGACCATGTTTTTCCATCGTCTGTACTTTTAGCCATAACCAATTGGGCAGTATGATTCAGATCCATTCCCGGATGTGAACTCCACCATGCACGCTGATTACCCATGCCGTGTGTCCATGCTGCAACAATCCAGATGGTATTGGTTTTTGTATCGACTAAGATAGACGGGTCGCCCACACCGTTTTGTGCAGCTGGCAGACCTCCATATTCTCCGAAGGACAAAGGCAGACGCATCTTTTCCCAAGTCTTTCCGCCATCGGTACTTCTACTTAATCCCACATCGATATGTTCTTGCAAATCGACACTGCTGTTGTAACGTACATCGTATACCCCAAGCAATGTGCCTTTGTTTGTTGTAACCAGTCCGGGGATACGGAAAGCAGCCGAACCATCATCGCCGGCATGGCGGACTCCAACTCCTAAACGGCGTATTACATCTTTTTGTTCTACGCTTTTGCAAGGGATAATTTTTCCATCTGCCTTTACCTGACTGATATCTGCCATAATTTTAGTATGCAGTGAAGCCGAAGGCTGCATCTCTATACTTACCCAGAAGAAATTGTATCCGGGGAAAAGCTTTTGTTCTCCTTCCAGTACTACTGTATTTTTCTTAGGCGATACAGTTGACTTCAGAATAGAATACGAAGGATTCGCGCTCAAGGTCTGTCCAGGTTTATGGCTGGAAATATATTCTACTGGAGCAAAACGCTTTTGTTCTCTGTCTTGTGAAGCGTCTGTTCCTGCATAATACAGTTTCACCGCTTTGATTTCGGAGAGAGGTACGTTTTTGTCGAAAGTAATCTCCATATTGTTCAAGGTACGTGTTTCCTTTGCATCTAAGCGCATATAGAAAAGTACATTGTCCTGTCTTTCTATCAGAATAGGAATCTGAGGCTCTTTTACATAAAGAGTGTCTTCTGCTTTCATTTCGGAGATAGCCAGTATTCCGAAAAATAATACTAACAGTTTTTTCATGGGTTGTTTTTTTAAGTTTGTTTCAGGTTGGGATAATAAAGAATGTGCAATTTATCAAGAAAATTTCAAACCAGCAAGGCTGATACTGTAAATATGGTACACCATTAAAACTCTTTTCAGTTGCCAGCTTGGATTAAAATACTTACTTTAGCAAATCATCATTTTTATATTGACCATGAAAATAAAGAATTGTTTTGTCTGTATGATGGCATTTTTAGGTATTGGATATACCCCTGTTTCTGCTTCATCCGAAAAAGAAGTGACATTGAAACTTATAGAAACCAGTGATGTACATGGATGCTATTATCCTTATGATTTCATTCGCCGCCATTCGGTGCAAGGAAGTTTGGCACGCGTCAGTGCATTGGTAGGAGAGATGCGGAAGACATATGGAGACCGTCTGATTCTGATGGATAACGGAGATATTCTGCAAGGACAACCGGTAGCCTATTATTATAATTATATAGATACCACTTCGGTGCATGTGGTAGCAGATATGCTGAACTATATGCATTATGATGTGGCTACAATGGGAAACCATGACATTGAAGCCGGACATGCCGTGTACGACCGATGGGTGAGCCAATGTAAATTCCCTGTACTGGGAGCAAATATTATGGATGTAAAAACCGGAAAGACTTATCTTCCTCCTTACAAGGTGATTGAGAGAGAAGGGGTAAAGGTGGTGGTGCTGGGAATGATCACTCCTGCTATTCCTTCATGGTTGCCCGAGCAGTTGTGGAGTGGGTTACGGTTTGAGGATATGGAAACATCTGCCCGTAAGTGGGTAAAGTGGATACAGGAAAAAGAAAAGCCTGATGTATTGATTGGCCTTTTCCATGCCGGACCGGAAGGAAATAAGTTGGATAATGTAGTAGAAAACGGTTCGGGAGATGTAGCCCGTCGGGTACCGGGATTTGATGTCGTATTTATGGGACATGACCATGTACGTACTTGTCAGAAGATTATTAATGAAGCAGGCGATTCTGTATTGTTGGTCGATCCGGCTAATATGGCGAAGGTTGTAGCCGATGTGACGGTAAAAGTCGTGAAAAAAGACGGCAAGGTAATACGGAAATCAGTTGAGGGCAAGTTGGCTTCTGTAGACCGTTATACTCCCGATGAGGCTTTCTTGAAAACATTCGAAAAGCAGTATCAGGCTACGGCCGATTTTGTATCGCGTAAAATAGGACGCATCAATAAGACGATTACCACCAAAGATGCCTATTTTGGCCCTTCTGCCTTTATCGATTTGATTCATCAGTTGCAACTCGACATTACAGGAGCAGATGTCTCGTTCTGTGCACCACTTTCGTTTGCGGCTGAGATTAAGGAAGGTGATATTTATGTGAGTGATATGTTCAATTTGTATAAATACGAGAACATGCTTTACACCATGATGCTGACCGGAAAGGAAATAAAAGACTTCCTGGAAATGTCGTATGCCATTTGGACGAATCAGATGAAATCGCCCGACGACCATCTGATGCTGCTGAACGAGAAAGATAAAGGTTTTGGACGCTTCAAGAATCCAAGTTTCAACTTCGATTCGGCTGCAGGTATTCTTTATACGGTAGATGTTACCAAACCGCAAGGAGAAAAAATCAACATTCGTAGCATGGCCGATGGAACACCTTTCCGCATGGACAAAATGTACAAGGTAGCAGTCAATTCCTATCGTGGCAACGGAGGAGGTGACCTGTTGACTAAAGGAGCGGGTATTCCTAAGCAAGACTTGGCAAAACGTATTGTATTTGCTACGGAAAAAGACCTTCGTTACTACTTGATGAAACGTATTGAAGAAGTAAAAATACTCGATCCTCGCCCGCTGAATCAATGGAAATTTATTCCGGAGAAATGGGTAGAACCGGCTGCTAAGAGAGATTATCGCTTGCTGTTTGGGGAAGACCGATAAAGGACTGAATGCACTAAAAAACGTGACTTGTATCGAGAGCTTACGATACAAGTCACGTTTGCTGATGATACAAGTATCGTTGCCTCTCGATACAAGTCACGTAATATCACGTGTCGGTTATACTCTTAAAGTATCCGATGGCTTATTTTAAGTCGACTACTGTAATGCCGGCTCCTCCAAACTGCACATGCTCGTCCTGGAAGTGTGCTACTCCCGGTGCGGTACTCAGATATTGACGGATAAGCGTCCGTAAGATACCGGTTCCGGTTCCGTGCAGGATACGTACACGACTCATGCCGACCAGGATGGCATCGTCTATGAAATAAGTGACCGCCTGTATTGCTTCGTCTCCCCGCATTCCCCGTACATCGATGTCTTGTTTGAAGTTTAGTTTCTTTTCGTACATCTGTTCCTGAGTTGCACTGCTCACAAATGTAGTTTTTGTTTGCAAAGCCGATTGTTTGGGAGCTTCCGTGCGTTCCAGACGCTCTGTCTTTACATTGGTCTTCATCAGACCAAACATTACCACTGCATTTTTCCCGTTTATCTCAAGCACTTGTCCCACGCTGGTTTGTCCTTTGATGCGGACATGCATACCGACTTCAATAGGGAGAACCTTCGGAACAACAGGCTGTGCAGCCGGTGTATTCTGCTGCTTGGCTTTTTTATCCTTCTTCCGTTCCTGTTTTTCACGCAACTTTTCCATTTTGCGGGCAATCTTTTCCTCCATTGCAGCCTTTTCTATTTCTTCCACCTGCTGACGGAAGTCTACCAGTTCCTGACGTGCCAGACGAGTACGTTCCTTTTCTGCCTGTGCCTCTTTGATGGTACGGATGGTATTTTCAATCTTTGCGTTCGATTCCTGCAACAAACGTTCGGCATCCTCTTTGGCTTTCCGGAGGATTTCCTTCCGGCTCCGTTCCAGTTCTTCTATCTCGCGTTCGTAGCGTGCAATGGTATCTTCCATATGCTTTTCCCGCTTGCGGATATTCTGGCGTTTGGTTTCCCAGTAACGTTTGTCGCGTACAATGTCCTGCAAATACTTGTCGCTCTGTATATATTCACTGCCTACAATTTCCGAAGCATCGGCAATAACCTCCTCCGGTAAGCCGATTTTACGTGCAATTTCTACAGCAAACGAGCTTCCCGGATTACCAATCTGCAGTTGGAACAAGGCACGCATTTCGTGTCTGTCGTACAGCATAGCTCCATTGACTACCCCTTCATGTTCCTCTGCAAAATGTTTCAGATTCTGGTAGTGAGTGGTAATGACACCGAATGTCTGTCGTGCATTGAAGCGCTTTAATACAGCCTCTGCGATAGCACCGCCGATTTGTGGCTCTGTACCTCCACCAAATTCATCAATCAGAATCAAACTTTGTCCGTTGCAGTATTTCATCATATTCTTCATGTTGGTAAGGTGCGAAGAATACGTACTCAAATCGTCTTCGATACTTTGCTCGTCGCCGATATCAATAAAGATATGACTGAATATACCCGCATGACTCCGTTCGTGCATTGACACAGGCAAACCACACTGAAGCATATATTGCAGGAGACCGACCGTTTTCAGACAGACTGATTTACCTCCGGCGTTCGGACCGGAAATAAGCAGAATGCGCTGTTCGGGTGTGAGTTCGATATCCAGAGGAACTACCTTTTTATTATGTTTGGCAAGCGACATCTGAAGCAACGGATGTATCGCTTCCATCCAGTCTACTACCTGTCGGTTTTCAAAAGAAGGTTTGCAGGCTTTGATGTCGATACTGAATAAAGCCTTTGCCCGGATAAAGTCGATTTCTGCCAAGAACTCATAAGAGCCAAGCAAAGCCGGAACCTGTGGGCGTACGATGGAAGAAAACTCGGTGAGAATTCGTATAATTTCCCGTCGTTCTTCTCCCTCCAGTTCGCGGATGCGGTTGTTGGCTTCCACCACTTCTGCCGGTTCTATAAAGACAGTCTTTCCGGTAGCCGATTCATCGTGTACGATACCTCGTATTTTGCGTTTCATACCCGGTGCTACAGGTATTACCAGACGGCCGTCTCGCATGGTGGGAGCTACATCTTTATCTACATATCCCTCCGACTGTGCAGAGCGGAGAATGCTGTTCAGACTTCGTGAGATGCTGCTGGTTGTAGCAGACAGTTCGCGACGGATACGCAACAGCTCTGCCGATGCGTTGTCTTTTATTTTTCCGAACTTATCCAATATATTATTGATGCGTGTGATAAGTTGCGGAAAGACCATAATGTCTCCGGCCAATTCGTGGAGTGCAGGATAAGGAGAGTTTTCACCGGATGTTTCGTCGTCTTCATCGGTTTGCTGAAGAAAACGTACAATGTCCCGGATAGTTTCCAAGGAACGGCGCAGGTCGAACAATTCCAGTTCGTCCATATACATACCTTCTACGCGTATGCGTTTGAGAGAAGGTCGAACATCGAAGAAATACTGATCTGGAAATTCATCTTCTTCCTGAATAATACGGATAAACTCTGTTACCTGTTCCAGACGGCGGTTGATTTCATTATAGTCGTCGGAAAATGCCATTTCTTCTGTCCGTTCTTCACCCAGTGTACTCAGGCACTTTCCTTTTAATAATTGTCGGATTTGATCGAATCCTATTTTCTGCTCAAAATTCTGAGGGTATATCATGCTTTTATTCGGTAAATCATGCTTGTTTTCGGGTACAAAGGTACGATAATGAAAAAAAATAATCAAAAAAGCTCCGAAATATTTGCAGGTTTAAAAATAATGCGTACCTTTGCATCGCTTTTGAAAAACAAAGCAACTCTCAAAAAGAGTTTTGGAGAGGTGGCAGAGTGGTCGATTGCGGCGGTCTTGAAAACCGTTGTACCGCGAGGTACCCGGGGTTCGAATCCCTGTCTCTCCGCTGAAACTTAAGATGTTAAAGACAAGTCCTGTAAAATTAATATTTTACGGGACTTTTTCTATTTATCCGGTGGACAACCGAAAGACATTAAAATGCCCACTTCTGACAAAGTTCCGTTACTAAATCGTTACTAAAAACCAGCCAATAAAATAGTAACGATTTTCCATCAGAGATA
>NZ_JBBKBS010000023.1:0-53184 GCF_037890285.1 Phocaeicola sp. HCN-40430 | reverse complement strand
TATTTTTTAGGGACATTTACTGAATATCCCTACTGTAAGCGTACTAAAAATGGCATATGAAGCGATTATCATCTATCATCTTCATATGCCATTTTATTTGAAGGGAACATTTACCCAATAGCCCTTTTCAGTCGTCTCCCTCTAATGGTACGACCGTCTCATTGGAAAGAGACGAGTGTACCATTAGAGGGAGACAAGTGTCTCACTGCAAGGAGACGTCTTATATATCTGCTGTTTTTTCTTTTATACCGAATATCTGCAATTCCTCCCAAATAAAACAGAAAGCGGCATTCTTCGGCATTGGAATAAAGTATTCTAAAAATAGAAATTATTCCTTTTCTTTGATTTTCTCTTTATAAGACTCAGGAATACCTTTTACATAATTCTCTTTACAACCTTTAGGAATCACAATATAATCTATATCTACAATAAAAGGCAGTACTTGATTAGTTAAAAATTTAGGGCATTCCTTTCCTGTAAATTCAATAGATTTCACAGGATAATTTGTTCTTATTCCATAGTTTCCTACCTCAATAAGATTCTTAGACAAAATAATTCTTTCAAGGCTCTTACATCCGATAAACGTATGTCCTTCAAGTTTTTTTATACTGTCTGGAATCTTTATTTCTTTCAATGAAGTACAATTTTCAAAACATCCTATCTCCACAATAGTTTCTCCATTACCATCTACCGTTGCATCATACACTATAAAATCTTTCAAATCGGCACAGTCTGCAAATGCTCTATATCCTAAACGAGTCACACTATTAGGAAGTTCTACTTTCACAATCGAAGAGCTACAGAAAGCACTATTTTCCACCACTTGGATACCCAAAGGCAATTTCACTTCCTTCAAACTCTTATTTCCATAAAAAGCCTGGTCTTGAATTTCCTTAAGTCCTTCCGGCAATGACAGAGCAGAGATTCCACAATCAATAAATGCAGAAACACCGATCGTTTCAATTTTTGTTCGTGACAAATCCACCTCAGACAAATTGATACAATCTTGAAATGCAGATTCTTCTATTGATACCAGAGTAGAAGGAAAGTTGATCTTTTGTATTTTACTATCCATAAAAGCAAATCTACCGATTCTTTCTATTCCTTCATTCAACACAACCTCTACAATCTTACTATCCCTAAAAGCAAATTCAGAAATAGCTTTTACATTATTGGGGAAAATAACTTTAGAAACGTTTTCATCTGAAATACCCTTTACCACTCCATCCTCTATAATGAGTGACTTAGTAGATTCATCCGGATTTGTTTGCCCATTTTTCACTACAATTTTAAATGCAGTATCTTTTCCTCTCATCACCGTACCTCCCGCCGATGACCATGAAACCTGACTGGCCGTCTGAGTTTCTATTACAACAAAGTTCAGTTCTCTCGTAGAAGAAGTTGAAAACCATGCAGCATTATCAATTGTAAAATGAGCAATTCCGCTTTTATCGGTTGTACTTTTATAAGGCGTTTCTGTTTTTACATCTTCCTTAAATTTTAAAAACGAAGCTTCATCAAACAATTTCACAAGACAATCAGGTTGAACTTCACCTTTTTCATTTACTACAGAAACTCTTATTGTAGTAGTTGCATCATTTATATTTTCTTTTTTGCAAGAAAACAACACCGTTGTACACAATAATAAAATTAAAAATGGATAAAAAAATTTGTCTGTCATAACTACATGGTTTAATTTTTGTATTAATAATATCTTTTCTAATTCGTGATTCGAAATATACTTATCTTATAGACACAATAGCCAACAAAAGTCAGTCAAGATCCAGTCATTCATATAAAACTAAAAAAAATAACAAATTGTTCAACATAAAAAGTCACATACGGATGATTTTCAAAATAATATCACAGTTATCATGCCATATATCTGAAGGACAAAATAAAAATCAAACATAAAGCATTGCGTAGGAATTCAAAACTTAAAACTTATGCTTCCATATGGAAAACAGTTTTTAGATATATGTACAGAATAAAAGTCTATGATATCTTCTTCAGGAGGATTACCTAATACATTATACAATCCACATCTGAGAACCAATAATTTATTATCAAATTCCTTCTTGAATGTATATCCCACATCCAGTCTGTAATTGAATTTTCCACGATCTGTCCTAAAACCTATTTTTTTATCTTCCTCAAGCCAATTATCCTCAACCAGAATCCTACCCGATTTCATAATACAACCTAAAGAGAAAGCTGATGATTTATTTAGCTTATACGACAAGGCACTCGCCGAATAATGAGGAATATCATACAAGGACGGAAGTTTTCCTAAATCCTCAAGTCCGTTAAACCATTCCCTGCTCCGGGAATATGTATAAGACTGCTGGAACGTCCATCTGTCATACATATAATACAGAAAGAATTTTATACCATAACTATCTCCCTTCCCTGTTATCATATATTTACTCCAATCATTATCCACTACCACTGCGCTCGGCCCCAAGGCCACAAGATTCCGTCTTGTTTTATAATACACAGATGTTTCTATCTTTCCTTTATTTCCCGCAAAGTTATTTTTCCATCCCACTTCATAATGCTCCGATGAACGCGGTTTAAATCCTTCAATACTGGGCATTCTAAAATCTGTCGGAAGAGCAAATCCATTAAAGCTTATATAATGATAAAACTGTTCCATCTTTGAAAAATTAAGATAGAGCATATTATTATTATCCGGAGTATAATTCAGCGCCAACCGAGGCTGTATGCTGTAATAATTCCGATAATTTACCGGACTGTAAGCCACAAAATGTACACCCACACGAGTGGAAATTTTATCAGACAATCTTAAATAATTATCATAGTAAACCGAATATTGGTTTATAGCCTCAGCCTGCTTCTGACGAGTTCCTCCAAAAGCAGCCATTTCATACCTCTCGTGTGTATATTTTGCCCCTAAACGGACTGAATAAATATTCTCCGGACTATAACTGAACTCTGTAGAAAGATTGAATGTTTTTATTCCGGTACCTATTTCATTATCAACAATTTCAGAATTTGCTGATTCATTGCCATTCCATTCATCTCCCAATTCGACATCCCAACCCCCATCGGTGCTTTCCTCGCTATCCGAACCAAAACCGAGTACATCGGCATTGGCACGGCTTGAATATGCCGAATAATAAGCAGAAGTTACATTACCCAGTTTTCCCCACTGCCCATTATAAGATAGTTTATAAATCTGATTGTTCCATTTCACCACAGGAATAGCTTCTTCAGTATATATGGGGATTCTAAACTCATCGTACGTATTATAAGCCAAAAGTTTTATCGAACTGGTAGGAGAAAGATAATACGAAAGTTTTGCATTAAAATCCAGTGAATAATGATTTTGCTTATTTTGCTCAGAAAGTAACTGATCAAAAAAATCCATCCAGCTTCTCCTTATACTGAACAGATAAGATAACTTATTTTTTATGAAAGGTCCTTCTAAAGTAAGTGATGCTGCCGGCATATCGATAGAAAATATCCGCAAATGCTCGTTTTTGTTACCATCTTTCAAGTTAAACTCAGTAACAGACGATAAGCCGCCTTCCAGTCTGATTGGAAAAAAGCCATTATGAAAAACGATGTTTTTGATGGCATCTCCACAAAACTGCGGCAACTGAGCACTGATATGTCCCGGATGAAATACAGGTACTCCATCCAGAAGAATGATATTTTCATCATAGCTTCCCCCATTCACCATAAAATTGTTTCCGGTAGGGATTCCTGTTACACCAGGCAAAATCCATATTTGCGAGAACAAATCATTGCCATTGAATGAAAGCATTCCTGAAGATGTGATTTCCGACAACTCTACTTCATTTCTCATAGACTGTACCGTCACCTCACCAACCTCAAAAAGCATAGGATTTAATTTTATATTCACACTTTTCTCTCCATACAGATGAAGTGAAGTTGAATATTTTTCAAAGCCCATATAAGAAACCTCCAAATTATACGCTCCTTCTGTCAGCTCCTGATAAAAGATACCATTTTCATTACTTACCGTATAATACCGCTTCCCTTCACTATCTGTAATTGCGACCATGGCTCCATATAGTCTTTCAGATGTTGTATTATCTGAAATGATACCCGAAACCATATATCCGTTTTTTGAATCAATACGTATCACAATTTTTCTCCCGGGCATTTCTGTAAGACTGAATTTATAGTCTTTCAACAAAATAGAAAGAAGTTGCGATATAGTCATTGTGGCCGATTGCGGTACGATACAGTTCTTCTCAGAATCTACATTAGACGGATTGTACGAAATTGAAACTCCTTTTTGCTTTTCTATAAACCGGAACCATTGGAGTACAGAAGCCGATGAAGCTCTGACAAACAAAACTTCATCTACCAATTTTTTATCAGAACTTTGGATAGAATTGCCTGTGTTTTCCATGCTTATAAGCTCAGTATTCCAGTCTTTTGTCAAATCCTCAGACCAGACATTGCTTATACTCAGAAAAACGAACAGAAACAATACTACCTGTATCGGCTTTTGCATCATGCCAGTAATCCCTTTTATTTATAAAGTTTATAATGTTTTCCCGGTTCAATCACCTCATATTTACAATCGCACAGAAAAGCTAATTCTACTACAATCGCGTCTACATCATCCAAGTTTATCTTACTTGTAATTTTATTATTCTGCAATTTCTTTTCTACATCAATTTTCAACCCGATAACCTGCTCTATTTTTGCAGCGACATCTGCTATATCCACATTTGTAAACGAGAGAGAACGAGGTTGTTCTTCGAAAATCTGGAATGGATTTCCAATACTTCCAGTCTTTAAGACATTATGTTCTAATTCCGCTTTCTGATTGGCTTTTATCACGACCTTATTGTTCTCCGACTTGACACTTACAATACCCGTTTTGACATAGACTCCGGCTTTTCCGTCGTTTGCCGCATCTACAAGAAACGATGTACCCAATACCTCAACCAGAATGCGTTCTGCTTCAACTTTGAAGGCTCTTCCGTTCATTTTCCTTACATCAAAGAAAGCCTTACCATTTAACTTTATCTCTCGTGCATATTTATCTCCACGAGATTTATAGCTTACATTGGAATTCGGATACAATATAACAGACGAACTGTCTGGCAGATAGATTTTCTCTTTCACCGTAGAATGATTGGCATACCACATTTCCTCTGTCTGCTGACTTTTCAGGAAAAAGAGTGTAGAAACAACCATGAGAACTATTACTGAAGCAGCTACATAGAACACAGACATACTTACTCTCTTTTTCTTTCCGTCGGTTATACTATAAACCTTTTCCTCCTTCTGAGAAATACTTCTATCTATATGCTGTTCTATTCTCTCCCAGGCTTTTTCGGTATTGAAAACCGGCGGCTTCTGTGGAGAAACAAGCTTTATCAACCGATTGTATTCTTGCGTATGCGATGCAATCCATTTCTGAATATCGTCAGTTTCTTGCCTGGACAATGTCTCTCCTGCAAGATATTTAGCTAACAATTCATTAATATAGTCTTCTGTATATTTCATCTTTATTTATGGCTGGTAATGATTGATAGAACTAAAGTGATAAAAACTACAACTGTAACTATATAGGTCGCTGCAAATTCTCTAAGCAACTTAATGGCTTTTCCCATTTGATTTTCTACTGTCTTTTCGGACAAAGACAGCATCTGGGCTATTTCTTTATATTTCATACCTTTGAGTTTCGATAACAAGAATATCTCTTTACACTTAGGAGGAAGCACGGAAAGTGCTTCTTTCAAGATTTCCTCAGGCATTTTTTTCTCATCATCCATAGCCTCCTCATCCCATAAACAGGCTCCAGCCGACGGATTTTCCTCTATAGACATCACACACGAGTCTTTTTTACGCAAAAATGAAATACATGCATTTTTCACTGCCGTAGTAATATACGCAGCAAACTCCTTGTCGGGAAGAGCATCCTTTCCCTTATCCCATATAGTAATGAAAAGCTCCTGCACTATATCCTCCGAATCGTCTGCATCGGAAACATATTCATATGCAAGACTACAAAGTCTAGTGTAGTGTTCATTGAACCTGGACTTGAAAATTTCTTTTCTGTCAGTATTCATTGGACGGCATTTATTTGTGAGTATCAGATGTATATTACAAATATACAGATTATGAATTTAAGCCCTAATGATTGGAATCATTTTTTAATGACAGGCAAGCCGGATTTGTGATATACCATTCACGTCAGCTCCGTTTTGCCTGTCTGTGATATTAAATTGCAAGGTTTAAAACTTTAAACTTATTCCGGCAGTAAGAAACCCTTTACTTCCAAGACCGGCTTCCACAAAACCTCCTACACGTTCGTTTCCCACTCTCACAGCTATCGGATTTACCTGATAAGCAAAATCAGTACTGAAGTTTGCCTTTTTTTCAGGTGTTTTTTTGTCTATTGGAGTTTCGCTGTGTCTTGAGAAGTTTACACCGGCTGCAGCCGTTCCATACAACTCCACTAGTCTGCGCTTGTAGTAAACAAATTCTGCAGTAGGAAGAACGAGCAAACGCAAATCTTTCTCCTTTATCGATGGAGTCTTTTCTCCTGCTATGGAAAGTTTACTGCTCGACATTCCGAATCCCAGGTCAGCACCTACTCTGAAACGGTTGATAGAATATCTGTAGCCCAAGCCATATATCATACTGTATTTACTGTCCGAACGCTTCGTTCCTGTAATAGCCTCTTCTATTCCCATACCAAGGATATCTACACTCCCTTGTGTCAATCCATCGCTCACAGAGATTCTCAAATCGTTTTTTTTATCATTTGCCACAAAATCTTGTGTAGTACTCTGTGCATTTACTACATTAAAACCAGCTACCATAAAGAGAGACAATGCGAAAAATTTCAGTTTCATAATTCAATGTGTTTAGTCAGTTAATGATTCTTTTTTCTTTCTTTTCACTGACATAACGCAGGATTACTTAAAAACCCCTATGCCTCTCTTCAAAAAATATAAAAAAAATGTCCTCCCGACTTTCGCCAAGAGGACATTCCATTCTATAATTACCTTAAAGGTTATGTTTCTTACCAGATATTGACACGTTTTTCAGGTGCAATATACATCGAATCGTTCGGAGTGATACCGAAAGCATCGTACCATGCCTGGATATGAGGCAAAGCACCATTTACACGCCATTCTGCCAATGAGTGAGGATCCGATTTAGTATAAACACGAATCTGTTCGTCACGAATATTGCCAGCCCATACCAGTGCATACGACAGGAAGAAACGCTGTTCTGGAGTAAAGCCATTTTCAACACCCAGAGGAGATTCCTTCATGGCATGCTGCAACGCAGCGTATGCAATCTTCAAGCCACCGTGATCGGCAATATTTTCACCCAATGTCAGTGCACCGTTTGCATACAATCCCGGCAATACTTCAATCTTGTTGAAGAAGTCTACCATTACTTTTGCACGTTCTGTAAAGCGTTCTGCATCGCCTTCTGCCCACCAGTCTTTCAAGTTACCATCTTTATCGAACTGACGTCCCTGATCATCGAATCCGTGAGTCATTTCATGTCCGATTACTACACCGATAGCTCCATAGTTACAAGCATCATCTGCATTCATATCGAAGAACGGATATTGCAGAATAGCAGCGGGGAAACAGATTTCGTTTGTAGACGGATTGTAGTATGCATTGACAGTCTGAGGAGTCATCAGCCATTCATCCTTATCTACCGGTTTGCCGATACGGCTCAACATATCATCCAATCCCCATTTAGCTGCACGGCACACGTTAGCCCAATAAGAATCTTTTTCCACCTTCAAAGCAGAATAATCCTTCCATTTGTCCGGATAACCGATTTTTACATGGAAAGCATTCAGTTTTTCCTGTGCTCTCACTTTAGTGCTGTCGCTCATCCATTCCTGTGCCTGAATACGCTCGCCCAAAGCAATCTGTAGATTTTTCACCATCTTCAGCATACGTTCTTTTGCGGCAGCAGGGAAATACTTCTCTACATACATCTGTCCTACCAACTCACCCAACATTCCGTTTACAGAGTTGACCGCACGTTTCCAGCGAGGCTGATTTACCTGACGTCCAGACAATACCTTACCATAGAAATCGAAACGGGCAGCTACAAAGTCATCGCTCAGATAAGAAGCTGCTGCATCAATCAAATTATACTGCAAGTAAGAGATATGTTTAGATACAGGCAATGTATTCATCAAATCACCTACTTTCTGAATCGGTTCCAAACGTTCTACGTTCAGTTCTTTCACTTCCTGTATTCCCAATCCTTTCAGACAAGCATCCCAGTCTACCCCCGGAATGTTTTTCTTCAAGTCCGCATAACTCATCTTATGATAGTTGGCTTCCGGATCACGACGTTCTACCGCACTGAACGATGCCTGTGCAATGGCAGTCTCTATTTCCAACACATCATTCATTTTCTGCTGTGCTTCGGTCTCTGTAAAGCCAGCCAGACGGAACAACTTACTGATGTATTGTTTATAATTTTCGCGGATATTGACTGTCACTGAATCCTGATCCAGATAATATTCTTTTTCACCCAAGTTGATACCTCCCTGAGCAATCTGGAAAATATTTACAGTACTATTCTTAGGATCGGCATACACATAACTGCTAAAATAAGTACCTACCCCACAATTTGCCAGTTTTACCATCATCGGTACAATCTGACTTTTATCTGTGATAGCAGCTATTTCTTCCAACTGAGCCTTAATAGGAGTAACCCCGTCGTTATTCAGTTTCACACTGTCCATAGCCAAAGTATATAAATCTCCTATCTTCTGTTCCTTGCTTCCGGGAGCCCCTTTCTGTGCGGCACAGCTCTCAATCAATTCGCGTACCTGCTTCTGACTATTCTCGAACAACATGTCGAAAGTGCCATAGCGCGAGTACTCTGCAGTCAGCGGATGCGCGTCATTCCATCCACCACAAGCATAACGGAAGAAGTCCTGTCCGGGAGCTACCGTTGTGTCCATATTTGCCAGATCGATACCTGCAGTACTCTGTACTCCTTTCTGGCCTGTACAACTTGCCATTGCAGTAAGAGCAAACGCTGCAACAGCTACACAATGTTTTGTTTTCATACTTCAATATTATTAAAACAGTAAGTAATTTATTCTTTTACAGTGAGGTTTTCCTGCTCCATCAAGGCTGCCTCCCATTCTTCTTCCGCCTCAGAAATCTGCTGTTTCAGCTGCTGATGCTGTTCGTAAAGTTTCATATCCGAAGCACCTTCGGGTGTAGCCATCTTTAACTCCAGTTCTGCCACTTGCGATTCCAGTTTTTCTATACGATTCTCACAGTCGGCAATCTGTTTTTCTACCTTGCGAAGCTTTTTATTCAGCTCTTTCTGCGCTTCATAAGAAAGCTTGTTTTCGCTGACCTGTACAGTTTCTTCTTTCTTGGATGCCACCGCAGGCGACTGGGAAAGCTGCAGTTCGTTCAGGCTCTCCATCTTCTTTTTCTGCAGAAAATCGTAAATACCACCAATGTGCTCCTTCACGACTCCCCCACCAAATTCGTAGACTTTGGTGACCAGTCCGTCCAAGAACTCACGGTCGTGTGAAACTACAATCACCGTACCATCGAATTCGCGGATAGCCTCTTTCAACACATCCTTTGAACGCATATCAAGGTGATTAGTCGGTTCGTCCAGAATAAGGAAGTTCACCGGCTCAAGCAGCAGCTTAATCATAGCCAGACGGCTGCGTTCTCCACCGGAAAGTACCTTGACCTTCTTTTCGGAAGCTTCTCCTCCAAACATGAAAGCCCCCAGTATATCACGAATTTTCAGACGAATATCTCCTTTGGCCACACGGTCTATAGTATCGAATACAGTAAGGTTTTCGTCCAAAAGCTGTGCCTGATTCTGTGCAAAATAGCCAATCTGTACGTTATGACCTATCACCAGTTTTCCTTCATACGGAATCTGATCCATGATGCACTTGACAAGGGTAGACTTACCTTCACCGTTCTTTCCTACAAACGCTACTTTTTCACCACGGTTGATAGTCAGTGTGACATCGTGGAATACTACGTGGTCGCCATAAGCCTTTTTCACTCCTTCACAAATCACCGGATAGTTTCCCGAACGCATGGCCGGTGCAAACTTCAGACGAAGCGAAGAAGTATCTTCTTCGTCGATTTCAATCGGCACAATCTTTTCCAGCTGCTTGATGCGGCTCTGTACCTGCACAGCTTTGGTAGCCTTATAGCGGAAACGTTCGATAAAGTCTTCTGTATCTTTTATTTCTTTCTGCTGATTCTCGTACGCACGGAGCTGCTGCTCACGACGTTCCTTGCGCAACACCATAAACTCGTCGTATGCAACCTTGTAATCGTAGATATGTCCGCAGGAAATCTCAATTGTGCGGTTAGTGACATTGTTGATGAAAGCACGGTCGTGACTTACCAGCACGACTGCACCCGGACTGACTTTGAGGAAATTCTCCAGCCACTGGATACTTTCAATATCGAGGTGGTTGGTAGGCTCATCGAGCAACAATACATCCGGACGACGCAACAACAGTTTCGCCAACTCGATACGCATACGCCATCCGCCACTGAACTCGGAAGTAGGACGGTCGAAATCGCTCCGGCTGAAACCAAGCCCGGTCAGTGTACGCTCTATCTCAGCCTTATAATTGGTACCTCCCATCATCAGGAAGCGTTCATTATCGTGTGTAAAACGTTCTATCAACTCATGATAACTTTCCGAATCGTAATCGGTACGGTCTGCCAACTCCTGATTCATACGCGCAATACGATCCTGCAACTCGAATATATGCTCAAAAGCCATCTCGGCCTCAGCCATCACCGTACGCGTATCACTCAGAATCATTACCTGTGGCAAATAACCGATAGTCACTCCACGCTGTACGGCTACTACCCCCTCGGTAGGCTGCTGGAGGCCTGCCAGAATTTTCAGCATAGTCGACTTTCCGGCACCATTCTTTCCAACCAGCGCAATACGGTCTTTCTTATTAATCACAAACGAGACATCCTCGAACAAAGGTGTCACTCCAAACTCAACTTTCAGTCCTTCTATTGAAATCATGGGCTTCAATTTCTTTACAAAGTGTCGGCAAAGTTATAATTTTTATCCGAGGATTGATATGCTAACGTCCTTTTTTTCAGACACAGAGACAATTCACACATCATTTTTTCCACATTTTAGCAAAAGGAAATTTATGCTTCTTAAATAGTGTTATAAAACAGCATTTTTTTGAGCTTTTATTTGCAGATAAGCCGAAAGTCCGTACCTTTGTACTGTGTTTTTCATAGTATTAGATTTAAGGTTAACAAAGGTTGGAGTACAGCGGTACTCCTTTTTTTATGCCCTTTTGTAAGCAGACTTCTTTTACCGGTATTCTTTAACCCAGTTTATCAGCAAGAAAAGCATTCATTACCATAGATATGAATCCATCCTTCCATTCATAAATTCAAGACGACGACGTCGGCTGTACAACCGACAACGCTGATTATATATCCAACGACGGCAACTCTGCATTCAACGACGGCGATTAAAGCCTCCGACAGGTCTCATTATTCCTCCATACTAATTCCTTCACCCATCCAACCCAAAAACACAAAATAAAAAGCCCGGCATACATCCATACGGATATTTGCCGGGCCTATCCCTTATTTAAAGACTATAAAGTCTGTTTACTCTTCTGTATAACGTTCGATAGTCTGTGCACGGTCGGGACCTACAGAAACAATCTTAATAGGTGTACCCAACTGTTCTTCCAAGAATGAGATGTATGCATTGAATTCTTCAGGGAATTCATCTTCACTGGTCATCTTAGTCATGTCGGTCTTCCATCCTGGCATTTCTACATATACAGGTTCTACACCTTCAGTGATATCGTATGGGAAGTAATCGATTTCTTCTCCATTCACCTTGTAAGCTACGCAAGCCTTGATTGTTTCGAAGCCATCCAACACATCGCTCTTCATCAGAATCAGCTGAGTAACTCCGTTCACCATGATAGAATAACGCAAAGCGACCAAGTCTACCCAACCACAACGGCGTTCACGTCCGGTTACAGCTCCGTATTCGTGACCCAAATCACGGATTGTCTTTCCGGTTTCATCGAACAGTTCTGTAGGGAACGGACCTGCTCCTACACGGGTGCAGTATGCCTTCATGATACCATATACCTCACCAATCTTGTTAGGACCTAATCCCAATCCGGTACAAGCTCCTGCACAGATGGTATTAGAAGAAGTTACAAACGGATAAGAACCGAAGTCTACATCCAGCATTGTACCCTGTGCACCTTCGCACAACACGCTCTTTCCTTCTTTCAGCAGGTTGTTGATTTCATGTTCGCTGTCTACCAAAGGGAACTGACGCAGATATTCGATACCTTCCAACCACTGTTTTTCCACTTCAGTAATATCGTATTCATAATTCAGACTCTTCAGAATCTGTTCATGACGTGCCTTTGCAGCTGCATATTTTGCTTCGAAATTATGCAAGATATCGCCTACACGCAAACCGTTACGGCTCACCTTATCTGTATAAGTAGGACCGATACCCTTACCAGTTGTACCTACCTTCGATGCACCTTTGGCAGCTTCGTAAGCAGCATCCAATACACGGTGAGTAGGCAAAATCAGATGTGCTTTCTTCGAAATATGTAAACGTTCTTTCAGTGGATGGCCACTTGCTTCGAGCGCTTCGGCTTCAGCCTTGAACAAAGCAGGATCAAGTACTACGCCATTACCGATAATGTTCACTTTATCTCCCTGGAAAATACCCGAAGGAATAGAACGAAGTACATATTTCTGACCTTCGAACTCAAGTGTATGACCGGCATTCGGACCACCCTGGAAACGGGCTACCACATCGTAGCGGGGAGTCAATACGTCGACTACTTTACCTTTGCCTTCGTCGCCCCATTGTAAACCTAACAAGACATCTACTTTCATGATTTCTCTTTATTTTATAATTCTTACTTACTTTTTTTACGTCTGGCTCCCATACACTTACTGCAGAGTCCGTAAATATACAATGAATAATGTTGTGCATGAAACCCTTTCATACGGGTTTGTGCTATCACCTGCTTTAAAGCCTCGTCTTCAAACTCCGAGACCTTGCCGCACGAAGTACATATCATGTGATGGTGGGTTTCATTGTTGTACGAACGTTCGTACTGGGAAGTATTGCCAAACTGATGTTTGATAACCAGACCGGCATCGATCAAAAGAATAATCGTATTATAGAGGGTAGCACGGCTTACACGGAACTTTTCTTTCTCTGCCATATGATAATATAGCTCATCAATATCGAAATGTCCCTTGATGGTATAAATGGTATCGAGTATAGCATATCGTTCAGGTGTCTTTCGATGCCCGTTCTTTTGCAGGTATTCTGTCAGAATCTGCTTTGCCTTATCTCTTATATCCTCTTCCATCTGAGTAATCCGTTCAGCCGTCAAAGATAGCCTTTTTTATGTAATTGGGAAAGATTATTTATAAATATTCTATCTCCAATCTGATTTCACCAGCCAGCAACCGTACATTCTCTTTCTCCGACTTTAGCAGGGCCTGCAAAGGTTTGCTCATTTTGCGCGCATTGTCTTTCGACTGCAATGCAAACTTGCACAAGGCCAATGCTGCGGCCTTCTGCACACTGACGATATCTCCTTCCAAAGCCGTAAATGCCTGATCCAGGAATTCGGCCTCTGCCCGCTCGTTGAGTTTCTGACCTTTCATCAGCAGACGGACCATCAGCAGGAAGCCGCATAACTGGAAGTACTCACGGTCATCGGCCATCCAACGGAATACCACCTCCGACGCGTAAGGCAAACGCTGGAAAAGATTCATTACAGTATATTCTGCCAATTCCGGATAGTGCATGTCTTCTATCCAGATATCTGCTATCTCCGGACAAAAAGAATCTACCGGCTGCAATAATCCTGCCAGAATCTTACATTCGCGGATATTCTCTTTCCACAAAGCCTGAGCTACTTCATGATTAGGTTCGTAAGCTGCAGCAATCTCCTTGATACGGGGAAACTCTATACCGAAATTCAGTTTGTATCCCAAGCCTTTCTCACGCATGCTTTGCGAAATTACCCCGTTCATAAACAAACGGAATTTCGACTTTATATCTTTTATTGTTTCATGTACATCTGCCATAGTTTTTCTTTTAAAAGCACATTATAAATTTGAATATTCGCGGCTATAGCGTAACATCTGTTCGGCATAGCCTTCCCCGTAAGTAACCTTTACATCGGTAATATTGCCTTCGGCATCCAATACTGGTGTATAAACTGGATTCACAAAACCTTTATACGGAGCCAAATGCAGTTTGCGATAGCGTTCCAGTACCTCTGCATGCAGCACTGCATCTACTTTCACGGCGTAATTTTCCACCAGCATACGGGCTGCTTCGTAATCGCCTTCGCTCTTGATACGCTGAATTTCGGCAAGAAGCTTACCGAACAGCATACGCAGTTTGCAGTAATCATTTATTTTTACATAAGTCTTTCCATCACGTACTACCATTTCCACTACCCGCTCTTCACGTCCCTGCTCCAATGCCCAACGTGCGATGAGTTGACGGTTACGCATGTGTGCTTCTTCTACCGTACATCCAGGCTCAATACGTACAAGCTGTGTCATCAGACCGTTCATCATATACGAATAATATTCTGCCTTATAAGCATCCGCATCGGGGACCAAGCCCAATTCTACCATCTTGGCATCGGGCAGATAATACAGACCGAACAAATCGGCACGTGCTTCTTCGATGGTTGAGCCATGTGCTTTCAAGGCATCCGGATCGACACCGGGCAAAAGCTTTCCTGAACCGTGTCCAAGACATTCGTGCAAGTCGGTATGCAAATCATCGGTAATATCTGCATACGTTTCCAGCAGCCTGAGTTCTTCCGGACCGTATACAAACTCTTCACGGAATCCATTGCCATGCGCTGCTTTATTGTATGCTTCTGTCAGGTTACCAATTGTAACCGATTTCGAACCATGCACACTACGTATCCAGTTGGAATTAGGCAAATTGATACCAATAGCCGAAGCCGGATACAAATCCCCCGCCAGCATTGCGGCTGTGATAACTTTAGCAGACACTCCTTTGACTTGTTCTTTCTTGAAACGGGCGTCTACCGGTGAATGGTCTTCAAACCACTGTGCATTCTCACTGATTGTCTCTGTACGGCGAGTTGCTTCAAGGTCTTTAAAGTTTACAATCGACTCCCAACTGGCTTTCATCCCCAGCGGATCGCCATAGCTTTCAATAAATCCGTTTACGAAATCGACAAGCGAAGATGTATCTTTAAGCCATTGGATAGAATAACGGTCGAATGTCTTCAAATCACCAGTATGATAGAATTCTATCAGCAAACGAATCACTTCTTTCTGCGTATCGTTTTCTGCCACATCCATAGCTTTCTCCAGCCAGTATACAATCTTCTCTAAAGCTGCGGAATACATACCTCCGATCTTCCATACTTCTTCCTGCACAACTCCGTCTTTTTTTACCAATCGGCTATTCATACCGTACATTACCGGTTCTTCATCGCCTGCCAATTTCTGACCGGCATAAAACTCTTCTGCTTCCTGTTGGGTTACTCCTTCATAATAATTGGCAGCAGAAGTCAGAATCAAATCTTCCCCATCGGCCTGATTCACCCGTTTAGGCATCACCGAAGGGTCGAATATCACCGGGAATAATTTATGACAAAGTCCGTCTATGCTTTCTCCTTCTTCCAAGGGCAATACAGAACTGTCTAACGAATCGATCAGACTACGTAAATAAACTGCAGAAAATTCAGGTATAAATTTATCACAAGCATAATGGTGATGAATACCGTTGGCAAACCAAACCCGCTTCAGATATACTTCCAAAGCCTGAAATTCGGAAGTAGAACGTTCACCTTCATAATGAAGGTATATAGCCTCCAACAGACGGCGAATTTGCAGATTATATTTACCATTCTGATCGAACAGAATATCTCTTCCCTCCAAAGCAGCTTGCGACAAATAATAAATCAGTTGTTTACGCGGCAATGAAAGCTCTTCAAACCCATTTACCCGATACCTCAACAACTGCAAGTCTGCAAACTGTTCCACTGTATAATTAAAAGAATTTTGTTCCATACTTTATCATTTCAAATTACCTACAAGAACAAATTAAAACAAAAAAACGAAGAATCCTGTATACATAAACGTATGATGTACACAAAATTCTTCGTTCTGTTCTGATTTACAAATATATAAATTATATATTACTTGTTTTCCAATTTACGTTTACGATAACTATTGGGTGTTTCGCCTACATTTTTATAGAATGCAGCATAAAACGATTGGCGGTTGGCAAACCCTACCATCGCACTGATTTCTTCTACATTCTTATTCAAATAGCGCTTATCAATCAACAAATGCAACGCATCTTTTATACGATATTCGTTCAGCAAGCATGAATAATTCATACCAAAACGAGAATTTATAACAGCCGATAAATAACGGGTATTTGTTTTTAACTCTTTCGCCAAATCTTTTGCCGAAAAATTCACATCCTTGTACTTCTTTTGCACCACTATTATATGCAAAATTTTATCGTACAATTCATCTGCCAACTCAGCCCTAATCATATTGCGATATGCGGCATCCTTAATCTTCTTTTCGCGCAAATTATAAGGTTTCTTCACAAGAACCTCATTCGTTGCCATTACACTCGTTTCGTCTCTCATCTGTCTTTATTAATTTAATTTTTTGCTATGTAGTACAAATTTGATAAGTTTTTTTTATTTAGCAATTAATTTAGACATCAAAAATACTTAAAAGCGATATTTTTATTTCATTATTTCTTTACCATGCAAACTTCATGGTAAAGTTCTGCTTTCTACACATTGCATAATTCAACAAAAATTAGTTTATCTTTGCCGCTTGAAATACCGGAAAAGAAAACATGATATTAAAGACTTTAAAAGCATATTTCGGATACACACATTTCCGTCCTCTACAAGAAGAAATTATTACCCGAATCTTAAGTAAAAAAGACACGCTTGTGTTAATGCCTACCGGAGGAGGAAAGTCCATTTGCTATCAGTTGCCGGCGTTACTTATGCCTGGAACTACAGTAGTGGTATCACCTCTTATTTCACTGATGAAAGATCAGGTAGAAGCACTGCAGGCCAATGGTATCATAGCCCGGGCACTCAACAGCACTAATGATGAAACCACAAATGCCAACCTGCGCTTTGAATGTATGCAAGGCAGGGTAAAATTACTTTATATTTCCCCGGAAAGACTGATGTCGGAATTAAACTTCTTACTGAAAGATATCAATATTTCACTGTTTGCTATTGATGAAGCTCACTGTATATCACAATGGGGACATGATTTCCGTCCGGAATACACGCAGTTGAAAGCATTGCGCCAACAATTTCCACATGTACCCATTGTTGCATTGACTGCCACAGCCGACAAAATCACCCGGCAGGATATCATCCAACAACTGGCAATGAAAGATCCTCAAATATTCATATCATCTTTCGACCGCCCCAACCTGAGTCTGGATGTGAAAAGAGGATTTCAGCAGAAAGAAAAAATCAGAACGATTCTGGATTTTATCGGACGACATAAGAACGAAAATGGTATTATTTACTGCATGAGCCGGAACAATACAGAGAAAGTGGCCGACTTACTGGAAGCACAAGGCATACGGACAGCTGTCTATCATGCCGGACTAAGTACTGCTGCACGCGATGCTGCCCAAGATGACTTCATCAACGACCGGGTACAAGTGGTCTGTGCTACGATTGCTTTTGGAATGGGTATCGACAAATCGAACGTCAGATGGGTAATCCATTACAACTTGCCCAAAAGTATTGAAAGCTTTTACCAGGAAATAGGAAGAGCCGGAAGAGACGGACTTCCCAGCGACACACTGCTTTTCTACTCGTTCGGCGATATTGTCATGTTATCGAAGTTTGCGGCAGAAAGCAATCAGCAGGAAATCAATTTGGAAAAGCTGAACCGTATGCAACAATATGCTGAAGCAGACATATGCCGACGTCGTATTTTGCTGAATTACTTTGGAGAGACGATGACACACGATTGTGGTAATTGTGACGTATGCCGGAATCCTCCCGAACGGTTTGACGGTACCATCATCGTACAAAAAGCGTTGAGTGGTATTGCTCGTACCGACCAACAAGTCGGAATCAGCACTTTAATCGACCTTTTAAAAGGAGCCGCGACACAAGAAATCATCGAAAAGAAATACGACCAGCTGAAGACTTATGGGGTAGGAAGAGACATTCCTGCTCGCGACTGGCAAGACTATCTGCTCCAAATGCTAAACCTCGGTTATTTTGAAGTGGCCTACAATGAAAAGAATCATTTGAAAATAACAGAAGCAGGAAAAAAAGTTCTGTTTGGAAAAGAACGGGCACAACTGGTAGTAATCAAAAGAGAGGAACATCTGGGGCAAGAGTCAAAAAGAGGAAAAAAGAAAGCCAAAATACAAGAGCCACAAGCACCGGTGCTTACTCCGGCTGTATTCGAAAACGAAGACGAATATCTGTTCGAAGAATTACGTGTGCTGCGAAAGAAGTTGGCAGACTCTCAAGCAATACCGGCCTACATTGTGTTGTCCGACAAGACCCTTCACCTCTTATCCTCTGCAAAGCCGACTACCATAGAAGCGTTCGGAGAAATCAGTGGTATCGGTGAGTTCAAGAAAGAAAAATACGGCAAAGACTTTGTAGAAGTCATTCGCCGTTTTCTGAATAAATCTAGTAAATAAGACTAATATGGAAGCATGAGATATACTCATGCTTCTTCGTCTCCTTCGTCTTCACGTACCGGAGTTGTGGTAACAAGGACCTTGTCTATACGAGCACCATCCATATCTACTACCTCCAGCGTAAAGCCATTCCATTCGATGGTTTCTCCACTCGTCGGAATATGCTGTAACTGCTGGAGAATAAGTCCGCCCACAGTATTATATTCTGAATTCTCGAATAAATCCAAACGGTTAAAGTAGTATAGAAAATCATAAAACGGACATTGTCCTTCTACCAGCCATCCCTCTTTATTTACCCGCTTGATGATATCCGGTTCTTCCTCTGCATTGTCCATCGTTCCAACCAGTCCTTCCAAAATATCTTTCAAGGTAATAATACCGGTACAAGCACCAAACTCATCACAAACCAGCGCACGGCTAACGCGCTGAATTTTCATCTGTTCCAGTGCCTTATAGACATTCATACCTTCGTGAAAATAAACAGGTTCGCTGATTAATGAAGCAAGATCAAAATCGGGTTTGTACAAATGAAGAACCAAATCTTTCAGCAAGACAACTCCTTTGACATGGTCTAAGTCGCCTTCTGCTATCGGGTAAAATTCATACAGTTCACTTTGTATCACTTCTTTCACTTCTGCCGGAGTCATTTCAGTATCCAGCCAGACAATATCGTTTTTATGGGTCATGATTGATTCAATCTTCAAATCACCCAACAAAAAGACACGCTGCACAATATCCTGTTCTACCGGCTGTACCTCTCCATCTTCTGTACCCTCCTGGATAATCGATTTAATTTCTTCTTCGGTTACTTTGCTGTCCGTATCCTTTATACCCAATAAATTGAACATGGCAGAAGTACTCTTTGAAAGCAACCACACAAAAGGAGAAGCAACAATAGAAAGAACATTCATCGGTCGGGACACCAGTTTTGCAGCCTTTTCGGCAACACTTAATCCAATACGTTTAGGAACCAGTTCTCCGAAGATAATAGTCAAATAGGTCACCACAACCACAATCACACCTTGTGCCAATGCAGAGGCATAAGTAGCAGACACTCCCCATGCAAGCATTGTATCGGTCAGAGTAACTGCAATCTTATTTCCCGAATAGATACCGGTAAGAATTCCAATTAAAGTAATACCGATTTGTACGGTTGAAAGAAAGCGGTCAGGCTCATTAGCCAGTTTCAAAGCTATATTAGCAGCTTTATTTCCTTTTTTTGCATCAGTAGAAAGTCGTGATTTACGTGCAGAGATTAATGCCACCTCAGACATGGCAAAGATTCCATTTAAAATGATAAGTCCAATAATTATAAAAATTTCATCCATAGATAAATAACATGTTTATGTCGAAACAAATTTAACAGAATGTTCATTGACAAACATGGAATAGTCCATAAATTATATTGTTTTAACAGAATTTTCAACACTAAATATTTACTACACCTTATAACACCTTACAATTTGGATACTCCATTACCCATATACTATATATATATCCTTCTCCAATGCTTCCACGAATACCATATAAAAAAATACTTTACCCCATTCTTCTACCGAGGATATTCTCCTGTGAAGCAGATAGGCAAACATTACCTGCAAACAAAAAAGAAAATTCACTATCTTTGCCGGAGTACTCTCATAAAAACAAATATGAAGCGGATAAAAATAACACCACCCGATACAGTACATGCTACCATCCAGTTGCCTTCATCGAAAAGCATCTGCAACCGCGCCTTGCTTATTCATGCACTGGCTCAAGGGAATTGTACATTAGAGAACTTGTCGGATTGCGACGATACCCGCGTGATGGTACGCGCCTTGCAAGAACTTTCTCCTACTATCGATATCATGGCTGCAGGTACAGCCATGCGCTTCCTTACAGCCTTTTTATCGGTAACAGAAGGTACGCATCTTATTACCGGTACAGAGCGGATGCGCCAGCGCCCCATTCAGATACTGGTAGACGCTCTCCGTTCGTTGGGAGCCGACATCGAATATGCCGAAAATCCGGGTTTCCCTCCACTTCGCATCACAGGACGCAAGCTTACAAACAGAGAGATTACCTTACCCGGACACGTCAGTTCGCAGTACATCTCTGCCCTGCTGATGATTGGTCCGGTACTTCCCCAAGGACTTCATCTGAAACTGACGGGAGAGATTGTTTCACGCCCGTACATCAATCTTACCTTACAACTGATGCACGACTTCGGAGCTGAAGCCTGCTGGCTGTCGGATAATGAACTGGAAGTGAAGCCTCAGCCCTATAAGGCTCGTCCTTACTACGTAGAAAGCGATTGGAGTGCAGCTTCATACTGGTACGAAATAGCCGCATTGTCTTCAGAAGCTACTATCCAACTTCCCGGTCTGTTTGAAACCAGTTACCAAGGTGATTCGAAAGTAGCAGAACTGTTTCGTATGTTAGGAGTTGAAACAAGCTTCGACAAACAGACTGTGACGCTCACCCATACAGGAAAATGTGTAGCACGTATGGAATACGACTTCGTAAACCAGCCCGACCTGGCACAAACATTCGTCGTTACCTGTGCATTCCTTGATATTCCCTTCCGCTTTTCCGGACTGCAAAGTCTGAAAATTAAGGAAACAGACCGAATGGCTGCACTTATTACCGAAATGAGAAAGTTAGGATATCTACTGAAAGAAACCGACGGCTCTGTACTTTCCTGGGAAGGCGAACGTACACAAGCCGATGAAAATCCCGCCATCGATACCTACGAAGACCATCGTATGGCAATGGCTTTTGCACCGGCGGCTATCAAATTAAATGAATTGCGGATAAACAATCCCCAAGTCGTATCGAAATCATACCCACACTATTGGGAAGACTTACAAAACGCAGGATTTCAACTAACAGAAGAATAACAGATTATGTGGATACTTGTACTTATATTAATCGGAGTAGCATTGTTCGGCCTTGCAGCCGGTTATTTCTACAACCGAAACATTCAAAAGAAAATAGAACGCGGAGAACTGACCGAAGCTCCCGAAATTGTAGAAGTAGACAGTGAATGCTGCGGCCAGCATCAGATGTGTGAAAAAGAAAGTCTGCTGGCTGCCGTCAGTAAACAGATAGAGTATTACGACGACGAAGAGCTGGACCGATTTAAAGGACATGCTTCCGACAGCTACACAGCAGAAGAAATAGATGAATTCCGCGAAATACTTTTCTCGATGAAAGAAGAAGAGGTAGCCGGATGGAGCCGGAGCCTGCAGTTAAGAGGAATCGAACTGCCGGATGAATTGAAAGACGAACTCTTCCTCATTGTAGGAGAGCGCCGTTTCCACTAATTCCATTATTCCAGCCTTTATCCCCAAAACCCATAATGCAATGATAGATTTATTCCAATACACTTTTTTTCAAAATGCCCTTTTGGGCAGTTTGTTTGCAAGCATAGCCTGTGGTATTATCGGAACCTACATCGTAACACGCCGGCTGGTTTTTATCAGTGGTGGAATAACCCATGCATCTTTTGGAGGTATAGGTATCGGACTGTATACCGGAATATCCCCTATACTGGCAGCAGCAGTCTTTTCCATCTTATCGGCCTTTGGAGTAGAATGGCTGAGTAAACGCAACGACATGCGTGAAGATTCGGCCATAGCCGTATTCTGGACATTCGGTATGGCTGTAGGTATTATTTTCAGCTTCCTGGCTCCGGGATTCAAGCCGGATTTGTCTTCTTTTCTGTTTGGTAATATTCTGACTATCACTTATGCCGACATTTATCTTTTAGCCGGACTGAGTATCGCACTGACAGTATTCTTTACCCTGTTTATGCGACCGATTGTCGCCATCGCTTTCGACCGGGAGTTTGCGCGTTCCCAACGGCTTCCTGTAGCATTGTTCGAATATATTCTGATGGGATTCATCGCTCTGACTATCGTATCATGCCTGCGTATGGTAGGAATCGTATTGGCCATTTCGTTACTGACACTTCCACAAATGACAGCCAATCTGTTTACTTACCGTTTTAAATATATCATCTGGCTGTCCATTGCTATCGGATATTTCAGTTGTCTGGGAGGGCTGTGGCTTTCCTACCAGCTTCAAGTGCCTTCCGGAGCGGCCATTATCTTTACCTCTATACTCATTTATGCTGCAGCCAAGGTATACAAGAGTGTCGTAAAACCAAAAGGTTAAAGCTCTACTCATATTTAATAAAAGTAGATTAACTTTGTTTATAAGCTGTGACAAAAAACAACAAACCACTCCCCAAAAGCAAAAAAATATCCGTACATTTGCTTTTACTAAAAACGTAATATAGAAATAATATGGAAATCAAAATTAATTCCCTCGAACAAATCCACGATGCAGCCAAACAGTTTATCGCAGCAATGGGCGACAATACCGTATTTGCATTCTATGGTAAAATGGGAGCAGGGAAAACCACTTTTATCAAAGCTGTATGCGAAGAGCTGGGAGTAACTGATGTCATCAACTCACCAACTTTTGCCATTGTTAATGAATACCGTTCGGAAGATGCCGGCGAACTGATTTACCATTTCGACTTTTACCGTATCAAAAAACTGGAAGAAGTATACGATATGGGATACGAAGACTACTTCTACAGCGGTGCACTTTGCTTTATTGAATGGCCGGAACTGATTGAGGAACTTCTTCCTGGAAATTCCGTCAACGTAACCATTGAAGAAAACGAAGACGGAACCCGTACAATCCGATTTGAAGAGGCCTGATCATGACAATGCATTATATCATACAAGCGATATTTGTGATAGTAGGACTGCTGGCTATTCTGGCAGCCCTATTCAATTGGGACTGGTTTTTCAATGCTCACAATTCGCAATTCATCGTTTGCAATGTAGGGCGTAAACAGGCACGTCTGTTCTACGCACTTTTGGGATGCATGATGGTGGCAACCGGAATATTCTTTTTTCTCTCACTACAGGGAATCATCTGATTTCTACAGAAGGCATAGCAACAGGCTTTGCCGTATATCTACTATAATCTTGCAGCCCATCCATACAAGTCGCACCGTGTAGCCGACGACGCCGGCTGTACAACCGACGACATTGGCTCTTCATCCGACGGCGTCGGCTCTACATTCACCGACGACGGATTCAGGGAAATATCTGTACAACCAACCGGCTATAACTGTAGCAGATCTATACACTATTCTTACAAACAGAGAATGTATACATAAAAAAACGTTACTAATACCGTAAATCACGATAGTAGTAACGTTTTTCCTTGCAATAGGAACGGGTCTCCCCTCTTCTCCGATTAATCTACCTGTCCAAGAGAATTTCCGTATTCCATTTCTCCCTGTACGACAAAGAACACATCATCGGCTTCGAAAGGTCCCATACCATCTTTCTGAGCTTCCTTCATGATGTAGCTTACAATTTCATCCTGGTCGATATTGATGTAACCTTCTTCATCAGGCTGCGCGTCCAGACATCCGCTGGTTGTATAATACTCTACAATCAGATCGAGCATGTAGTACAAATCGTCGTCTGAGAACTTATCTTTCAAATCTTGAGGCAGATAGTTCTTGATGAATTCTACACATCTTTCATCGTCCTCATCCTCCAATAAGAAATCGTCTTCCAAGCTCATAGTCTTTATTTTTTATTTTAACAATGCTTCTACTTTTGCCTGCAAAGCAGCTTTTGTTGTAGCACCTACCTGTTTGTCTACCACTTCACCGTTTTTGATGAACAATACAGTAGGAATATTACGTACACCGAACTGACCCGGCAATTCAGAGTTTTCGTCTACATCGCACTTACCGATGTTTACGCTGTCTTTGTATTCTTCAGCCAATTCTTCAATGTATGGAGCAATCTGCTTGCAAGGACCACACCAAGTAGCCCAAAAATCCAACACCACAGGTTTACCTTCTGCTACAATCGCTTCAAAGTTATCGTCTTTAATATTCAATGCCATAGTTTTATTATTTTATTGTTTAACAATCATTTTGATTACAAATATAGCTAATTTATCTTATAGTCCAACATCGGCTGGCTTTTTAAATAATTTATCAACTCTTTTCCCACACTTACCTTTATAGTATGCGACAAAAGATTGACATGCATCTGTCCGTCTTCATCTTGAATAAAGAAGCCCAGTTCGGCATTTCCGGGATGTTCTTTTATAAGAACAGACAATTCCAGAATCATCTCATCGGTAATGGCAGACAATGGAGCTGTTACGGTAAGTTTTTCTACCACTTTCTCCTTTACCTCCGGAAGTAACTCAATCTGGTTGATTTTAACCTCCCACTCTTCCTGCTTCCATTTTTTGGGCTGACATTTACCGTGCATATACAAGAACATACCTTCGGAAAAGAAGTTCTTTTTCTCTACCCATTCGTTTCCAAAGAAAGCAAACTCGGCTGCTCCCGAATAATCTTCCACTTTGGCTACTCCATAAGGCTTTCCGGTCTTGGTATAACCTTCGCGCACAGCTGTTACAATACCCCCCAACACCAAATCGCGATTCTGCAGAGGAGTCAAGTCGGCCAGTTCGGCCATATGGGCATTGCAGACATTTTCCAATACGACGGCAAATTCATCCAGCGGATGGGCAGACAAATAGATACCAACCAACTCACGTTCTTTATTCAAACGTTCCAAAGCTCCCCACGATGGAGCTTTTACAATTTCCGGAGTAGCCATCTCGACCTGATGCTCTCCTCCGAACAATGAATTGACTGCAGCAGCCTTGTCCATCTGATACTTGTTTCCGTAACGTACCAGGACCTCCACAAATGTTTCATCTTTTGCATTTTTCACAAAGAAGTCTTCGCGCTTGATGCCATCGAAACTGTCGAATCCTCCGGCCAAAGCCAAGTTTTCAATATTCTTACGGTTGCAGGCAGAGAGATTGACACGCTGGACAAAATCAAATATATCTTTGAAAGGTCCACCTTTTTCACGTTCGGTCAAAATACTCATTACCGCCGATTCGCCCACTCCTTTAATTGCTCCCAAGCCAAAACGGATATCTCCCTTACGGTTGACAGAGAACTTCAGGCTACTTTCGTTTACATCCGGTCCCAATACATTTACCCCTGTAGCCTTACATTCGTCCATTAGTTTCGTGATTTCGGTAATGTTCGAAATGTTACGGCTCATTGTGGCTGCCATGTATTCAGACGGATAGTTAGCCTTAAGATAAGCAGTCTGATAAGCCACCCACGAATAGCAGGTTGCATGCGATTTGTTGAAGGCATACGATGCAAACTTCTCCCAGTCTGCCCAAATCTTCTCCAGTACCTGAGGGTCGTGTCCGTTCTTCTTTCCGCCTTCGATAAACTTCGGTTTCATATGATCCAGCTTGTCGCGCAGCTTCTTACCCATGGCCTTACGCAAAGCATCCGATTCGCCTCGGGTAAAATCGGCCAGCAAACGCGACAGCAACATCACCTGCTCCTGGTACACCGTAATACCGTATGTATCTTTCAGATACTTTTCCATAACCGGAATATCGTACTCGATAGGCTTGCGTCCATGCTTACGGTCGATGAAATCCGGAATGTAATCCATCGGTCCCGGACGATACAAGGCGTTCATCGCAATCAGGTCTTCGAAGGTACTTGGCTGCAATTCTCGCAGATATTTCTGCATACCAGCAGATTCGAACTGGAACGTACCGATGGTTCTTCCTTCACTATATAACTTATAAGTAGCCGGGTCATCAATAGGAATTTCGTCAATATTCAGCACAATCTGTTTGCTGACCTTAATATTCTCCAGAGCCTCCTTGATAATGGACAGTGTCTTCAGTCCGAGGAAGTCCATCTTGATAAGTCCCGTATCTTCAATGACCGATCCTTCGTATTGGGTAACCAGCATCTTTTCTCCGGTTTCCTTGTCATCAGCAGTACTGACCGGCACCCAGTCTGTAATATCGTCACGGCAAATAATAGTACCACAGGCATGTACACCGGTATTACGTACGTTGCCTTCCAACATTTTGGCATACTTGATGGTATCGCGCAAAACCGGATCGGACGAAACTTCTGCGGCCTGCAGTTCGGGCACGTATGCAATGGCATTGGGCAAGTTCAGTTTCTTATCCGGAATCTTATCGGGTACAAGCTTACACAAACGGTCCGATTCCGACAAAGGCAACTTCTGTACACGTGCCACATCCTTAATGGCCAGTTTGGTAGCCATTGTACCATACGTGATAATATGTGCCACCTTTTCCTGTCCATACTTTTCCGTCACCCAGTTCAAGACGCGTCCTCGGCCATCATCATCGAAATCGACATCGATATCAGGCAAAGAGATACGGTCCGGATTCAGGAAACGTTCGAACAGCAAATCGTATTTGATAGGGTCGATCTGAGTAATACCCAAACAATATGCTACAGCAGATCCCGCAGCAGAACCACGTCCCGGTCCTACCGACACATCCAGTTTCTCGCGAGCTGCCGCAATGAAGTCCTGCACAATAAGGAAGTAGCCAGGGAAACCCATTGTCTTCATAATATGAAGTTCAAACTTGATTCGCTCCTGCACTTCTTCATTCAACACTTCTCCGTAGCGACGATGTGCTCCGTCGTAAGCCAGTTTTGCCAGATAATCGGCTTCCAGTTTGATACGATACAATTTTTCGTATCCTCCCAAACGCTCAATTTTCTTCAATCCGTCCTCTTCACTCATGACTACATTTCCGTTTTCATCACGAGTAAACTCATCAAAAAGATCCTTTTCAGTAAACTTCCGTCTATATTCTTCTTCGGTTCCAAACTCTTCGGGAATGGCAAAGGTAGGCATGATGGGCGCATGGTCAATAGAATAGAATTCTACCTGATCGCAGATATCTGCCGTATTGGCCAATGCTTCGGGCACATCCGCAAAGATTTCATTCATTTCCTCCCGCGTTTTCATCCATTCCTGCTTGGTATAAAGCATACGTTTAGGATCGTCCAAATCCTTACCTGTGCTTAAACAAATCAGACGGTCATGCGCCTCGGCATTTTCTTCATCGACAAAATGGACGTCGTTTGTACAAACCAGTTTGATATCATACTTTTTGGCAAGCTCAATCAGCTTCTGGTTTACCACTTGCTGCATGGGATACACTTCATGGTTGGCGCGTGGAACAGTAGCCTTATGACGCTGCAACTCCAGATAATAGTCGCTGCCAAACAGATTCTTGAACCAGCGGATTGTTTCTTCTGCTTCTTCTATCTGACCTGCACTGATTTTCCGGGGAACTTCACCACCCAGACAGGCCGAACAGACAATCAATCCTTCATGGTATTTCTCCAGTTCCGCACGGTCGGTACGCGGACGCATATAAAAACCTTCAGTCCACGCTTTCGACACCAATTTGATTAAGTTATGATAACCTTTCAGATTCTTTGCCAATACAACAAGGTGATAACCGCTTTGGTCTTGCTTTCCATCTTTATTGAAAAGCCGGCGGCGTGCCACATACATCTCACAACCAATAATCGGCTTAAAAAGACGTTTCTTTGCAGCTTCCAGTTGCTCCTTGCAGGCTGCAATCTCCGCTTCCGGATTGTCTGTCTCTGTTTTTCCCGCCTCCAATGCAGCCAGTTTCTTCTTCAAATCTTTTATCTCACCATTTGTACCTCCGTTCTTCTTGTTCACATAGTTAAAGAACTCCTTGATACCAAACATATTTCCATGATCGGTAACAGCAATACCACGCATTCCATTCGCCATGGCCTTATCGACCAGCCGGGAAATGGAAGCCTGACCATCCAAGATAGAATACTGGGTATGTACGTGCAAATGAACAAAATCTTGCATATTGTTGTAAAAAAAAATAAAATCGTATCAAAGATACCGAGGTTTTACAGAACGAACAAAAAGTAACATATAAACTTAACCATCATGAATACTTTTTAGCGAAAAAGGAAGAAAGTTGCAATTCTAATCAATGTTTATTTGCAGGGTTTTCAAAATAACGTTATTTTTGCACGATAAATGTAGACTTTGTTATGACCCGATTGAATAAAATAAAAAAAATCAGAATACATCACGAAGGCACTCACATCCTTATTATCAGCGCAGCTTTATTATTGCTTATCAATGCCGCACTATATTGGGGATTGGAGTGTAAAATTCCATTTTATGTGGTTTCGGTCATCAGTTTAATTCTTTATTTACTGATGGTCAATTTTTTCCGATGCCCAATCCGTTTATTCAACGATAATACAGAGAAGATTGTCGTTGCTCCGGCGGATGGAAAAATCGTTGTAATCGAAGAAGTAGACGAACATGAATATTTTCATGATCGCCGACTGATGATTTCTATATTCATGAGTGTGACCAATGTGCATGCCAACTGGTATCCGGTAGATGGTACCATAAAACATGTAGATCATCATAACGGACGTTTTATGAAGGCATGGCTTCCCAAGGCAAGTACCGAAAATGAACGTTCAATGGTGGTTATTGAAACTCCGGAAGGTCATACCGTCATGGCACGCCAAATAGCCGGTGCAATTGCCCGTCGTATTGTTACCTACGCTACAAAAGGAGAAGAATGCTACATCGACGAACACATGGGATTCATCAAGTTCGGCTCACGAGTTGACGTATATCTTCCTGTAGGAACAGAAGTCTGCGTAAAAATGGGACAGGCTACAACTGGAAACCAAACCGTAATTGCTAAATTAAAATAAAAAGATCAAGGAGGAGGTACGATTATGGCCAATGTTATCATCCGAAACATTCCGAATACAATCACTTGCTGCAATTTGTTCTCCGGATGTATTGCCAGTTATATGGCACTGCAAGGCTGTTATACGCTTGCATTCCTCTTTATCGTAATTGGGGCAGGCTTTGATTTTTTCGATGGAATGACAGCTCGTCTGTTGCATGTATCAAGTCCGATAGGAAAAGAATTGGACTCATTGGCCGATGATATTACTTTTGGATTTGCTCCTGCTGCGATTGTTTTTTCTTTATTTAAAGAAGTATATTATCCCGAGTTTCTGACTCCAATTGCCGAATATATACCTTATACTGCTTTTCTGATTGCAGTCTTTTCGGCATTGCGATTGGCTAAATTCAATATCGATGTACGACAAACCAGTTCATTCATCGGTATGCCGACTCCAGCCAATGCTTTGTTTTGGGGGTCACTGACCGTAGGAGCCCACAATTTCTTGGTATCTCAATACTTTAATGCAATCTACCTTTTTCTGTTGGTAGTTGTCATGTCATTATTGCTGGTTGCTGAACTACCCATGTTTTCATTGAAATTTAAAAACCTTTCATGGAAAAGCAATAAAATCAGTTATATCTTCCTGGCTGTCAGCATCCCTTTACTGATTATCTTCCAGTTCAGTGGTTTTGCAGCAGTTATTTTATGGTATATCCTACTCTCTATTGTAACTCGTAAAAAATCATAAAACAACAATTATGGCACGGTTGTTGTTAATATCATTATAAAATATAACGACAATAACTATGTTTGGATTTTTGAGTTTCATATTCATATTTATATTTATTATTCTTATTCTTTTACTGTCGGCCGCAGCTAAAGTTGTAGGAAGCATATTCCGTACAGGAAAGCGTATGACAGAAAAGATGACATCTTCTTCACAGTATACAGAAAAAGAAAGCACTTATCAGGAACGTTCTTCTTACGGTTCTTCTTCACAGTCTCCTGCACGAAAAAAGAAAGTATTTGATAGTGATGAAGGGGAATACATCGAGTTTGAAGAAATAAAAGATTAAGCCAGGACTAATCACACTTATTATAATGTGTATGCAGTACACCGTTTTCAACTTTAAGATTACTGCATACACAACTACAAATCATCTCATCTTTTTGGTCTTTAATTCTTCCAAAAACGTTTCCAAAAGCCTATTATATAAAAGAAGGAATATTACAAGAAATAACGGAAGAATTTCCAAAAAGAAAAACCATTTTAAATTACAGTTATCCATTTACCCCATTCAGATACATTCTAATAGCGTTTTTACTGGAATTTTATTTCCCAATTTAGACAACCAAGAGATAGTCTATTTTATCAAGCAAAACTCTTTTTCTATCTTTGTACAGCTTTTAATGGTAACACAAGCGTTTCAAAAGGGAATATCGTGAAAATCGGTAACAGTACCCGCTGCTGTGATTTCCAAAGAACCAAGGCCAAGTATCATATACAGCCACTGCAATACACTTGCGGGAAGGTCGCCTTTGGGGAGGAATCAGTCAGAAGACCTGCCATGAAAAAGCCATTTATATCCATTACTTTTTCAAAAAGCTGTTATGAACACAAAAGAAATCTGCATTATCAAACGAGACGGAAAGCGGGAAGACTTTTCGGCAGTAAAAATCTCTAATGCCATAGGCAAAGCATTCGAAGCCACAGGCCTCAACAACCACCGTACCTTAATAGAAGAGATTACTCAGCGCGTTATCCTCCAAATCAACCAACCTACCATTGGAGTAGAGGATATACAAGACATCGTCGAGACTGAGCTAATGAAAGTACAACCAGAAGTGGCAAAAAAGTACATCATCTATCGTCAATGGCGAAACACCGAGCGCGAAAGAAAAACGCAAATCAAGCATATCATGGACGGCATTGTCGCCATCGATAAAAATGATGTCAACCTGAGCAATGCCAATATGTCAAGCCATACTCCGGCTGGGCAGATGATGACATTTGCTTCGGAAATCACCAAAGATTATACTTATAAGTATCTTCTTCCTAAAAAGTATGCAGAAGCACATCAGTTGGGAGATATCCACATCCACGATTTGGACTATTATCCTACCAAAACGACAACTTGCATCCAGTATGACCTGGATGATTTGTTCGAACGGGGGTTCCACACCAAAAACGGCAGCATCCGTACTCCTCAATCAATCCAGAGCTATGCAACACTGGCTACAATCATTTTCCAGACCAATCAGAACGAACAGCACGGAGGACAAGCTATCCCTGCTTTCGACTTCTTTATGGCAAAGGGAGTATTGAAAAGCTATCAGAAAGCAGTCACATCCATTCTGTCCTTCTATCTGGAAGTAAAAGGAGAAACAACCGTAAAAGAAGAAAGTCTCTCCGAAGCCATACATCAATATCTGACCTCCATTGAACCTAATTCCGAAATGAAAAAGGGGTTAGTAAAAGCATTACAGGCATCTGCAATTACAATCAATGCTGAAGAACTTGAACATATTCTGCATAAAGCATATGCTCAAACCAGAAAAGAAACCCACCAAGCCATGGAGGGATTCATCCATAACTTGAACACCATGCACTCGCGAGGAGGAAACCAAGTTGTATTCAGTTCTATCAACTACGGAACTGATACATCAGCCGAAGGACGCATGGTGATAGAAGAACTGTTGAAAGCTACCGTAGAAGGTTTAGGACAAAGAGGAGAAGTCCCGGTATTCCCTATCCAGATTTTCAAAATAAAAGATGGAGTATCTTATTCTGAAGCCGATTACCAGTTGGCTATCCAGGATTTTGATGCAGCACTTGAAGGAAAAATACAGTTCGAAGCTCCCAATTTCGACTTATTCCTAAAAGCATGTCGTACCACTGCCAAGGCACTGTTCCCTAACTTCATGTTCCTGGATACCCCGTTCAACCAGCACGAGAAATGGGACAAGAACGATCCGAAACGCTATCGTTACGAACTGGCAACCATGGGATGCCGTACACGTGTATTCGAAAATCTGAACGGAGAAAAGACATCACTGGGACGAGGCAATCTCTCGTTCACTACTATGAACCTACCCCGTCTGGCCATTGAAGCACGCATCAAAGCTGAAAATATGGCCGAGCACACGCATCCTACCGCCATCGAGCAACTGGCCAAGGACATCTTCCTTCAGTCGGTACACGAGATGTCGGAACTCATTGCCGAACAACTTTATAGCCGGTATCAATACCAACGTACTGCACTGGCCCGCCAGTTTCCTTTCATGATGAGTAACAATGTATGGAAAGGAGGAGGAAGTCTGAACCCGAACGACGAAGTGGGCGACACCTTGAAACAAGGAACACTGGGTATTGGTTTCATTGGCGGACACAATGCAATGGTAGCACTTTACGGACAAGGACACGGTCATAATCGCAAAGCATGGGAAACGCTTTACGAAGCAATTGAAGAAATGAATAAAGTAGCCGATGAATACAAACAAAAATACCATCTGAACTACTCTGTACTTGCTACTCCAGCCGAAGGACTTTCCGGACGCTTCACACGCATGGACAAACGCAAATACGGCCTCATCCCGGGAGTTACAGACAGAGACTATTATGTCAATTCATTCCATATAGATGTGAAAGAGCCTATCAGCATTGTCGAAAAAATCAAATGCGAAGCACCGTTCCATGCGCTTACCCGCGGAGGACACATCACCTATGTAGAGTTGGACGGTGAAGCCCAGAAAAACATCAAGGCTATTGCTAAGATTGTAAAAGTAATGCACGATGAAGGTATAGGATACGGTTCCATCAATCATCCTGTAGACACTTGCCACAACTGCGGATACAAAGGAGTAATTTACGATAAATGTCCAATCTGTAACAGTGAAAACATCATGCGCATGCGCCGTATCACCGGCTATCTGACCGGAGACCTGAACAGTTGGAACTCAGCCAAACGTGCAGAAGAAAAAGACCGCGTAAAACACGGTTAACCCGAATATGTTACATTATCTTTACACTTATCCAGAAACTATTGTCGACGGTGACGGCATCCGGTATTCCATCTATCTTGCCGGATGCAACCACCGTTGCAAAGGATGCCATAACCCCTCGTCGTGGAATCCCTCAGCAGGCTTTCCACTGACAGAGGAAAAACTTACCTCCATCATCCGGGAAATTAAAGCCAACCCTCTACTCGATGGTATTACTTTCTCCGGAGGAGATCCTTTTTATAATCCACAAGAGTTTTTACCTCTCATTCGCCGTATCAAAGAAGAGACCGGCATGAATGTATGGTGCTATACCGGATATACATACGAAGAACTGATTACCTGCCCCGAAAAAGAAGCCATCCTGCACTATATCGACGTGCTGGTAGACGGACGTTTTGAGGAAGCATTATATTCTCCTTATCTGGAGTTTCGGGGAAGCAGCAACCAGCGAATTCTAGTGCTGAAATCAGGAAAAATAAGTTCCCATTTCTAAAAGAATTGATATAAATCATGAAAACGCACAAAACATGCAAAAACATGTTATTAAGCATTGTTTTTAAACAAAGAAGCCTTACCTTTGCATCGTGGTTGTGAAACCAATAAGATATTAAAACAATAAGAAAAAGCACAAAAGGTATTAGACTTACTTAGTTTAAGGTAAAATAAGGTATTAGATTAAGGTAAAAAAGCAATTTTATTCAAAGGTATTAGAATTTTGATAAGGTTTAGTTTTTAAGGTATTAGTAAAAAGGTAATTGTTTTCAGGAATAGTTGATATAGGTATTAAGATGTAAAATTGCTTAAGGTATAAGAGAGAAAAGGATAACAAAGACAACAACTGAACGAAGAAGAGATGAAAAGAACCCTTAAATGGGGGTTCTTTAGGAGATCAGCGGGTTCTTAAGAACTTCGCTTTTTTTGTATCCCTATGTATCAAAAAAAAGAATCGTCGCACACAGGCTGTACCACGGCCTTATAAAAGTCCAACAACCTCCGCACGACGTCACTAAAATAATCCACAATATTATCCTACTGTAGTTTCTCCCTCAATGTATTGTTCAAGAAAAAGATTCTCACCATCGAATACAGCATACGAGAACTCCGTAATCCAGTCTCCCAGAATCATCATCCGCACAGAACGACTTAACATCAGGTCGAGCATGATATGCCGGTGTCCATAAATAAAATAGTTAATATCTGGATGAGTCTTCAGGTAATCCTTAGTAAAGAGCACCAAAGCTTCCTTATCCTCTCCCATATATTCCGGTTCTCTTCCTCCTTCCCGTTTCATTCTGCTATGCTTCGCCCATTCCAAGCCGAAGTCTATACTCCATCTCGGATGCAACATGGAAAACATCTTCTGCAAAGTCTTACTATGAAACATTGTCCGCAGCAACTTAAACTTCCGGTCGCCGTCACCCAATCCGTCTCCATGAGCCAGGAAAAACTCTTTCCCGTAAATTTCACAAGTCAGCGGTCTGCGGTGAATAATTACCCCACACTCCTTCTCCAGATAGTCTCCGCACCAGATGTCATGATTTCCAATGAAGAAATGCACTTCAACCCCCATATCCGTCAGTTCCGACAATTTTCCCAAGAAGCGGGTATAACCTTTAGGAACCACCAGTTTGAATTCATACCAGAAGTCAAACATATCACCCAACAGATAAACAGCTGCTGCCTGATGCTTGATACTATCCAAAAAGTTGACCAGCCGGCGCTCCTGAGTACGTCCATGAGGAATAGCCCTGGAACCTAAATGAGCATCCGAAAGAAAATATACATTCTTCATTTTATCCGATTTTTATAACCACATCTGTTTCTTCAGGAAGAATTCTGTCTTGATTACAGAAATCCAAGTTCAAGTTTTGCCTCTTCGGTCATCATATCCTTATCCCATTCCGGTTCGAATACCAGATTGACCTGTGCAGACACCACACCTTCCACCGATTCTACTTTCTGGCGGATATCCTCCATGATGAAATCGGCAGCCGGACAATTGGGAGCAGTCAGCGTCATATCCAGAATCAGTTCTCCATTGTCCTGCAAATCAATTTTATAAATCAATCCCAAATCGTATACATTCACCGGAATTTCAGGGTCGTATACAGTCTTCAGTATTTCTATAATTTTTTCTTCAATCTTCAGTTTTGTTTCATTATCCATCATACGTTGAATATTTAAAAATGTATAGCTGCAAATATAGTGAAAGGCGAGCGCAGTACCAAGGCAAAAGCTTGCTTTTGAACGAAGGTAATGCCAAGCCGCATCCTATATTCTTCAAATATAGCGAAAGGCGAGCGCAGTACCAAGGCAAAAGCTTGCTTTTGAACGAAGGTAATGCCAAGCCGCATCCTATATTCTTCAAATATAGTGAAAGGCGAGCGCAGTACCAAAGCAAAAGCTTGCTTTTACAATCTCCCTTCATCGGCATAACTATAATAAGCCCCGTCGGATATTATCACATGGTCGAGCATACGGATATTCATTGTTTGGGCAGCCTGAAACAACGATTGCGTCAAGCGGTCGTCCTCCCTGCTGGGAGCAATATTCCCTGAAGGATGATTATGACAAAGCACCAGCGAAGAAGCCCGTTTCAGGAGCGCTTCCCGCAATACACAACGCACATCGACCACCGTCGACGCCAGTCCTCCCTGCCCTATCCGCACACGGTCTATCACCCGGGAAGCCTGGTTCAACAACAAAACCCAGCATTCCTCCACCGGCAAATCGCACATAAAAGGATGGCAAAGCGAATAAATATCCTGCGAGCAACGTATCTGCTTACGTTCTCCCGGTTCCTCCGCCTTTCTTCTCTTGCCCAGTTCCGAAGCCGCTAAAATAGTAACGGCTTTCGCTGTTCCGATTCCCTTGTACCGGCACAGGTCTTCTACCGTACATTTTCCCAGCTCGTTCAGGCTGTTCCGGTAATCGTTCAGTACTTTCCGCATCAGTTCTACGGCCGATTCTTCCACATTACCCGAACCTATCAGGATGGCAAGAAGTTCTGCATTACTCAGTGCAGCCGCCCCATGCGCCATCATTTTTTCCCTCGGACGATCTTCTTCCGCCCAATGGTTAATCGACAGTTTTTCTTTCATACAGTTATTTATAGAAATTCTTCTCGAAGGCAGAAAAGGCATCTTTTCCCAAGACACAGCGTTTCCACCATGCACGCAGGAAGCCTGTTCCATACCCCGTCAACTGTATAAACGAAGCTACGACAGAAAGTATACCAATTACAACACTTTTATTGCTAAGAGAAGCATCTATAAACACGATGAGTACAAACAAAGCCAAAGGCAGCAAACTCCACACACAAAGCAGTGAGCAAAGCAGCAAAAAGACGACTCCTACCGTAAAGACAGCAGGAAGCAGATGTACCAGTTTCAATGATTCCGGATATTTTTTATACAGATTGATACGAGCGATACCCGAATTGTGCACCTGCTTGAAGAACTTCTTCAAATCGGTACGGCGCTTATGCCACACCCACGCCTCCGGAAACAGACGACAGCGGTAACCGGCTTTGAAGATACGGATACTAAAGTCGATGTCTTCGCCAAAACGCATGTTCGAAAAACCTCCTAAAGCCCGATATGCTTCTGCACGTACACCCATATTGAAGCTGCGCGGATAGAATTTATCCATCTTTTTCTTTCCTCCCCGGATGCCGCCCGTAGTAAAGAAAGAGGTCATGGCATAGTTAATGGCTTTCTGCACACGGGTAAACGAATCGTGCGCACGGTCCGGACCACCAAAGGCATCCGCTTCTTCCCTGTGAAGTTCATCCTCTATTGCCTGTAAATATCCTTCCGGCAAAATACAGTCCGAATCCAATATCAGCAAAAACTCTCCTTTGCTGCGTTCTGCTCCATAATTGCGTGTCTGCCCGGGGCCGGAATTGGGTTTACTGTAATAATGCACATCCAGTTTATCCCGGTACTTGTTTACCACATCCTCGCAAGGCACAGACGAACCGTCTTCTACTACAATCACTTCAAAATCTTTCAAACTCTGGGAAACCAGACTTTGCAAGAGTTCGTCCACTTCATCCGGACGATTATACACGGGAATAATTACAGAGTATTGCATAGTATCTTTACATTTATACAAACAAAGATAAAAACTTTCTTTCCTATCCCTATCTTCTGTCAGCATTTATTTCAAGAAAGATGGCAGAAGCGGTCCATATTCCCGACATTCATATTTGGAAACAAACCTCTGCACAACTTCTTGCATCTCTTCCCGCTACAGAAACTATGCTTCGTCCGACGTCGTCGGCTGTACAGCCGACATCGCTGTCTGCATAACCAACGCCGCCGGCTGTACAGACAACGACGGTGAATAAAGTATGCAACTGTTCATACACAAAAAAACGGCTGTTACCATTGCAGATAACAGCCGCTCTCCATTTATTTATTAGTCTCAGGCTTTTACACGACCTACGTATGAACCGTCGCGAGTATCGATTTCGATAATTTCATCCTGGTTGATGAACAAAGGAACACGTACAGTTGCACCAGTTTCTACAGTAGCAGGCTTAGTAGCGTTAGTAGCAGTATCACCCTTCAATCCCGGTTCAGTGTAAGTAACTTTCAACTGAACTTTAACTGGAAGTTCCCCGAACAGGATAGTTTCAGTAGAAGCATCAGAAACCACTTCGATAACCATTTCTTCTTTCAAGAAGTCTACACCTTCGATCAAATCGTGAGCGATAGGTACCTGTTCGAATGTTTCCTGATTCATGAAGATATAATCATCTCCTTCTTTATACAAGAACTGATAAGGACGACGTTCTACACGTACATCTTCCAGTTTTTCACCGATGTTGAAACGACGTTCCAATACATAACCGTCTACCACATCTTTCAGCTTAGTACGCATGAAAGTGTTACCTTTACCCGGTTTTACATGCAAGAAGTCAATACAGAAATACAGCTTGCCATCCATACGGATTGCTGTTCCGATTTTAATGTCTTGAGCATTAATCATAACTTTAAATCTTTATATTTAAATATCTAATTACTAATATTCAGTTTCGAATGCAGGTGCAAAATTAATCTAAATCGAGAAAAAACACAAAAAGATTTGTCTAAAAATGACTTAGCTCTTGGTTTATTTAAAAAAAGTCACTAATTTTGCAGCCCGAACGCATAGAATAATAACATAAATAGTATATACGAAAATGAAAAGAACTTACCAACCCTCTAACAGAAAGAGAAAAAACAAACACGGTTTCCGTGAAAGAATGGCTACTGCTAATGGTCGCCGAGTATTGGCTGCACGTCGCGCTAAAGGCCGTAAAAAATTAACTGTATCTGACGAATACAACGGAGTAAAGGCTTAATCCTTTCTTCGAAATAAGATTTAAGTAAAGCCGCAAAGAAACGATATAAAGTTCTTTGCGGCTTTTTCTTCGGTCATCCATCCCATAAGCCAGCAACCTTATCCTGTCGAAAAAGTCCTCCGCATTGCATAAGACGTAACCTCCAAAAGACAAAAGCCTGACAAAATGCAAAAGCCTCTCTCAAGAATCAACGACTTCGAACGTTTGTATAAAGAAAATTATACCCGACTATATTATTATGCATACCGCTTTATACCAGATGCAGAAGCATGTAAAGATATAGTGAATGATGTGTTTGAAAAAGCCTGGACAAACTTCGACAATCTGAAGCCGGAAACGGCAAGCACTTATCTTTATATTCAGACGAGGAACAAATGCATTGACTATTTAAGGCATTTGCAGGTAGAAGAACAATACGCCGATTTTTACAAAGCCGTAACAAAAGAGGATATTGATACTTCTTTCGAAGAAAGAGAAAAACGAATTCAGAAAATTGAAAGCTTCATCGAAGACTTGAGTGATCCGACTAAAACCATTTTGAAAAAATGTTATTACGAAAACAAAAAATATCAGGAGGTAGCAGACGAGTTCGGTATCAGCGTAAATGGCATCAAAAAACACATCATGAAAGCTTTACAATTATTAAGAACTGAATTTGGCACCAAAAAGGTACCTCAAAAGAACTCTTAAACGTATTATAATACAAAGAAACAATTATAAAGATGGAAGATAAAGACAAAAAAATACTACAAACGCTGGAAGCTATAAAACATCCGGAAAATTTTTCTCAGGAGGAGCTTGATGTCTTATTGAGCGATAAGGAGTGTGTAGAAATCTGCCAAGATTTACTGGACAGCCGTGAAGCTTTTGCACGTCTTCACTCCATAGCACCTGATGTAGAAGCCGAATGGGAATCCTTCAAATCGAAACGGCTTTCTTCCCAAGTCTTATCACATTCCAAAAGGAGCACACACATATTACAAATTGGAGCTGCATTGTTAATTGCAGCCTCCATTGCCCTATTCTTCCTGTTGTATCCATTCGAAGCTTCATCCTACACAGTCTTCGAAGCCAGCCATACTGCACAAGTCATTTCAATTGAAAAAGAAAAAGGAATAAACACCATACATATTCCAAGGGGAATGACCAAACAGCTGACATTATCAGACGGCACCCGAATATGGCTTAATGCAGAAAGCTCACTTAAATATCCGGATACCTTCGAAGGAAAGGCACAACGTAAAGTGTATCTGGAAGGAGAAGCTTATTTTGAAGTAAGCAAAAATCCCCAGCAGCCCTTCCTTGTCAAAACCACAGCTATTGAAACCCAAGTTCTGGGGACTTCTTTTAACATAAAGGCCTATTCTAAAAAAGATGTTCAGGTCACACTCTTGGAAGGAAGCATCAAGGTAAGCGACAAGCATCATAACAACATATTGTTGAAACCAGGTGAACATACCAATGAAAAATTACATAAAAGTCAAGTTGAGAATGTCAGCCAATATCGCGCCTGGACTACCGGAAGTTTCTATTTTGACAATACAGAGCTTATAGAAATCATGCGCGAATTAGGCCGGTGGTATAACATTGACATTGTTTTCACCAACAAACCAATCATGACAGAACGTTTACATTTTCAAGCTGATAGAAGCAGCTCTCTTCAAGAGGTATTGGAGTTGCTCAACAGCATGCAAAAGATAAAAGCTCAAATAGAAAACGATAAGGTCATTGTAGGAATTTGAATATCCTGAAAAATTTTATGTTTTTATGGTACCCGATTCTGAACAGCAACCGTATTACAGACAAAAGCAATCAAATACCTAAAAACAATGAGAACAAAAATTATTTTTCTTTTGCTGATATTCATAAGCATTGAATTAACCTTATCGGCACAAACAAACAATCGCATCAACATCGAGTTCAAGGATGAAGCCTTATCTACCGCGCTGAAGAAACTCGAAAAAATTTCGGGTTATCACATCCTTTTTACATATAGTGACATACAGTCCTATCGGGTGACAGCATCGATTAAAGAAGACGACATTACCCGAGCCGTAGAAAAAATATTAGAAAACAAGCCTCTTACTTATACACATAAAGGAGAGAAGTATATCATTATTTTACCCCAACATACCCACAGAAAAGCTACGGCCATTTATGGTACGGTAATTGATGAAAGAAATCGGCCCATGCCATATTGCAATGTCTTATTATTGACATCCGATTCTACATTCGTAAACGGATGTGTGACCCAAGAAGATGGAACATTTTCAATGTCGGGAGAAGCAGACAAGCTTTATCTGCTGAAAATCTCTTACATAGGATATACTACAGCTATACAGGCTGTGCATACAAAGAATATAGTACAGCTCTCTCCCGACACACAGATTCTGGAAGGGGTTACGGTGACGGCACAACGTCCTTTGATAGAGACACAACCCAACGGACTAAAGGTTAATGTTTCCGGAACATCACTTGCTCAAATGGGTACAGCCAATGAAATGCTGATACACCTTCCTTTTGTTACCAGCAAAAACGGCAACATATCCGTATTGAATGGGGGAAGTCCTGAAATTTATATCAACAATAGAAAAGTATACGATTCCAGTGAACTCGACCGCCTTCGTGCCACGGAAATTCTTTCAGCCGAAGTAATTACCACCCCAGGAGCTGAATATGATGCAGATGTAACTGCCGTTATTCGTATCCGTACCATCAAACAACGTGGAGAAGGATGGAGTGGTAGCGTCAATTTGGGATACGACCAGGGCCGATGGGGAAGAGCCAACCAACAAATCGCCTTAAACTACCGGGTAAAAGGGCTGGACATCTTCGTAAACGGATATATTGACGAAAACAACTCATACGGCCAGACCACAGCTGTCATCCAAACAAACGGTAAAAATCAGTGGACAACAATAGCCAACGACACACAGACATCCAAAAGTAAAAATTTATCAATCGAAACCGGATTCAATTATGAAATAAACGAACACCACTCTTTGGGTATGAGATATACTCCTAACAGCAGTCTGGGAACAATCCATCAACAATCGTGGGGCGAAACCACTACATTCTGTAATGGGAACGAAACAGAACACTCCGAATTTGAGCAGCACTCTGAAGTTAAAAATGGAATCAATCATGCCATCAACACTTATTATGTAGGTGAAATAGGGAAATGGACTCTTGATTTTAATGCTGATTATCTGAACAGTAAAATGAATAACCACCAAAATGCAATGGATGGCAACAGTAAGGATATCAGCAGTACCTCCAATTCAGAGAGTAAACTTTATGCGGTTAAACTGCAGGCAAAAGTAACCTTAGGAAAAGGAGAGTTTGTCCTCGGATCGGAGGGAACATTAACAGAACGTAATGCGATTTTCACCCAAAACGGATTTTCTGAAGATGCAGATAACTTTATCCGTCAAAAAGCCATAAGCGCATTTACGGGCTATTCCGTTACGTTAGGAAAATGGAAAGCAATGGCTGGTTTACGGTACGAGTATCGTAAAACCGACTATTATGACAATGGTATATACCAAAGCGAACAAAGTCCGACTTATAATGAGCTTATTCCTACGGCAACCATAAACTGGAATCATCAAGATGTCAGCTTTGCCCTTGCCTACAAGATGCTGAGAGGAAATCCTTCTTACCAGATGCTGACCAACACCATCAGCTATCGGACACAATATTCCTATACTACAGGAAATCCTCGATTAGAGCCAAGCCAAACGAATATTCTGTCACTTAATGCATCCTATAAGTGGTTATTTGCCAATATCCAATATATTCGTGCAAAAAACAGTTTAGCCAATATCACCATGCCTTATAACGATGATACACACCCGGGGGTATTATTATTCTCTTCCGCGAATCTTGCCACTTATAATGGTTATTCGCTCAATCTTACAGCCTCCCCTAAAATCGGTATTTGGCAACCACAGTTCAGTGCATCAGCCCAACTTTCCGCTCCCGATGGGCGAAATTTAGGAATTGAAGTGTATCACAAACAACCTCTCTTTGCTTTTGGGTGGGATAATAGCTTCAACTTACCCCACGGATGGTTTCTAAATCTACAAGCCAATCTACATACCGGCGGTCGCATGGGATTCTTTGTAGCTCATACAGAAGGACAAATTAACGCCCGAATCAGCAAATCCATGCTAAAAGACAATTCACTTACCTTAGCTCTTATAGCCAACGATATCCTCCGAACGGGCTATTACCACTTCAATGTATATGGAATAGACTCGTACAACGGGAATCGTATCTATCGTGACTGGCAACGCATCGGAATTCAGTTCTCATACAAATTCAATGCCACCAAGAGCAAATACAAAGGAACTGGTGCCGGTCAGGATGAAAAGAACCGTCTGTAATTTTTCCATAAATAAAGGTTGTCTGTCAATGGTATAAATCTGTCCATGGATAGACAACCTTTTTGTTCTCATCTTCCTGATAAATATAGTATGTTCATAAAGCAGTCACCTCATGCTAATTACATAAAAAATTATATCTTTGCAGAAATAATTGGTTTATCAAGATGGTAACATTGAAAGAATTTTTCTCATTTAAGAACAACCGGTTCTTCTGGTTGAACATAATAGCCATGATTGTCGTACTGATTGGCTGTATTTGGGGTACATTGACCTGGCTGGATATATACACTCACCATGGTCAGTCACACATCGTACCCGATGTAAAAAGCCAACACATTGCTCAGGCAAAGGCACTGTTGGAGAGCAAGCAGATGAAAGCTGTAGTAATTGACTCCAACTTTGTAAAAGGACTTCCTGCCGGCATAGTACTCGACCAAACTCCTATAGGAGGGGCAAGAGTAAAAGAAAACAGAACGATTTATCTTACAATTAATACACTTGAAGTTCCTAAAGTAAAACTTCCCGACCTTATCGACAACAGTTCGGTGCGTCAGGCAGCAGCAAAGCTAAAAGCGATGGGCTTCAAACTGACAGAACCGGAGTTCGTTCCCGGAGAACAGGATTGGGTATATGGCATCAAATACAGAGGACGTCAGCTCCGCTCGGGAGAGAGTATACCTCATGAAGCATTGCTCACCCTTTGTATAGGTAGTACCGCCATGCAAGATTCACTGCGCATGGACTCTATCAATATGAGTACACAGGAAATTCCGGTAGGAGGCGAAGCGGAAGTAGACGACTCATGGTTTTAAATTCTGAAAATTTCATGGCTGAAGATTATATTGAAGATGAACTGGACGATTCGTTGGACGATATAGAACCGGTAAACGAATCTACTGAACTATATGAACATTTCCGTACGGTAGTAGACAAAGGTCAGACTCCCGTACGTATCGATAAATACCTTTTCGAACGCATTGTCAATGCATCGCGCAACCGTATACAAACGGCAGCCGACAATGGTTTTGTGATGGCCAACGGCAAGCCTGTAAAAAGCAGTTATAAAGTAAAGCCGCTGGATGTACTGACCGTGATGATGGATCGCCCGCGTTACGAAAATGATATCATTCCCGAAGACATTCCATTAGACATTGTATATGAAGACGACGACCTGATGGTTATCAACAAGCCTGCAGGTCTGGTCGTTCATCCGGGATGCGGTAACTATCATGGTACATTGGTCAATGCCATCGCATGGCATTTGCGTAACGTGCCCACCTACGATCCTAACGATCCTCAAGTAGGACTGGTGCATCGTATCGATAAAGATACTTCCGGACTACTGGTCGTAGCCAAGACTCCGGATGCAAAAACGAGTCTAGGCCTTCAGTTCTACAACAAGACTACCAAGCGGGAGTATAACGCACTGGTATGGGGAATTGTAGAGCAGGATGAAGGTACCGTTACCGGCAACATCGGCCGTAACCCTAAAGACCGCATGCAGATGGCTGTCATGACCGACCCTACACAGGGGAAACATGCAGTTACTCATTATCAGGTATTGGAGCGACTGGGGTATGTCACACTAGTGAAATGCGTACTCGAGACCGGACGTACACATCAGATTCGTGTACACATGAAACACATCGGGCATGTGCTGTTTAACGATGAACGCTATGGCGGACATGAAATTCTGAAAGGTACTCACTTCAGCAAATATAAACAATTCGTAAACAACTGCTTCGATATCTGTCCGAGACAGGCTTTACATGCCAAGACACTGGGATTTGTGCATCCACGCACCGGAAAGGAAATGTTCTTCACTTCCGAACTTCCCGAAGACATGACTACCCTATTGGACAAATGGAGAACCTATATTAGCAACAGAGAATCAATATGAAACGTATTATTGCAATTGTAGCCGGAGGCGACTCTTCAGAGCATGGAGTATCCATGCGCAGCGCCGAAGGTATCTACTCTTTTATTGACAAAGATAAATATGACCTTTACATTGTAGAGTTGACTAAACAGAAATGGGAAGCAATTCTTCCTGACGGTTCTCGCTCTGCAATCGACAAGAATGACTTCAGTTTCACTGATCAGGGAAAGAAAATCATTCCCGATTTTGCATACATCACAATCCATGGTACTCCGGGTGAAAACGGAATCTTGCAGGGTTACTTTGAACTGATTGGTATTCCCTACTCTACTTGTGATGTACTGATTTCAGCTCTTACTTTCAGCAAGTTCACACTGAACCAGTATCTGAAAGGATTCGGTGTTCGCGTAGCGGAATCCATGTTGGTCAACAAACGTCATGGTATCAGCGACGAGGAAGTCATTGAAAAGATTGGTTTGCCTTGCTTTATCAAACCCAATGCCAGTGGCTCCAGCTTCGGTGTGACCAAAGTAAAAACTCAGGAACAGATTCAGCCGGCTTTACAAGCAGCCTTTGCAGAATCGGACGATGTGATGATTGAAGCTCTGATGGAGGGTATCGAACTGGCTAACGGATGTTACAAGACTCGCAATAAATCGGTGGTATTTCCTATCACAGAAGTAGTTCCAAAGAATGACTTTTTCGACTATAATGCCAAATACAACGGCGAAGTGACTGAAATCACTCCTGCCCGTCTCAGTCCGGAACTGACTGCACGTGTACAACAACTTACTTCTGCCATCTACGATATTTTAGGTTGTAAAGGCATTGTACGTGTAGACTACATCATCACTGAAGGAGAGAAGATTAACATGCTGGAAATCAACACGACTCCGGGAATGACTGCTACCAGCTTCATCCCCCAGCAGGTACGTGCGGCAGGACTCGACATCAAGGAAGTGATGACCGACATTATAGAAGATCATTTTATTGCAGAAAAATAAAAAATCCGTATCTTTGGAATACGTATAAACGTCGTAAAATTTATTATTATGAATATACCTGCCGAGTTTGACGAGATTCGTCCTTACAGCCCTGAAGAGCTGCCGCAAATATTCAAGGAACTGACAGAAGATCCTGCATTCCAGCAAGTATTGGCTTTCATTATGCCGGGAGTATCCATGGAGATGTTCAAGCTGCAGTTGCAGCAATGCAAAACCAATCTCGACTTTCAGAAAGCATTCTGCTACAAATTCCTACACGACCTTATTGCCAAACGTACTGACGGATTTGATATGGACTGTACAGCTTTGACAGACAAAACCAAGAACTATACATTCATATCCAACCACCGCGATATCGTACTCGACTCAGGACTTCTTTCGGTCGGGCTCCTCGACAATCAGTTCCCCACAACCGTAGAAATTGCCATCGGTGACAATCTGCTTATCTACGACTGGATCAAAAAACTGGTACGCGTAAACAAAGCTTTTATCGTACAGCGTGCATTGACCATGCGCCAAATGCTCGAATCATCGGCACGTATGTCGCGCTATATTCACTTTGCTGTTACACAAAAGCACGAAAATATCTGGATCGCACAGCGTGAAGGACGAGCTAAAGACTCAAACGACCGTACCCAGGACAGTGTATTGAAAATGTTGGCTATGGGTGGCGAAGGTGATATCATCGACCGTCTTCAGGAACTGAATATTGTCCCGCTGGCATTATCGTACGAATACGACCCATGCGATTATCTGAAAGCACAGGAAATGCAGCAGAAACGGGATATTGAAGGTTTCAAAAAGAGCAAGCAAGACGATTTGAACAACATGCAGACTGGTATCATGGGATACAAGGGACGTGTCCACTTCCAGACAGCACCGTGTATCAATAGCGAATTGGAAGCTCTTCGCGGATTGCCCAAAACAGAGGTGTTTACAAAAGTATCCGAACTGATAGACCTGCACATACATCGTAACTACCGCTTATATCCGGGTAATTATGTGGCACATGATCTGTTGACTGCTACCAACCGATTTGCAGACCGCTACACAGCAGAAGAAAAAGTACACTTCGAAAACTACCTGCAACAAAGAATCGAATTGGTCAACCTGCCGGAAAAGGATGAAGCATTCCTTCGTCAATGCCTGCTCACCATGTATGCTAATCCGGTTATCAATCACCAGAAAGCCCTCGAAGCATGAAGTTATTGACCCGATTTTCCTTTCTTCTTCTTTGCATGTGCCTGTTTGGAGCATGCAAAGAAGAAGAGTATGTATACCCCGATGTGATAACCGAGTTTATCGGTGCAGCAACTGATGAAAACGGTACGCTTACCCGTTTGGTAGCCGATAATGGAGAAGAATATCGGATACAAGCAAGAAGTGGTTTGGACGGCTTGAAGAAGGATACGCTATACCGCACAATATCCATTTATCAACCTCTGGAAAACCAGACCGTACAACTGTATTCCAGCGAACTGGTACTCTCCATGATTCCGGTGAATGCCAAGCAGATAACCGGCGGTATCAAAACCGACCCGGTAGACATTGAACGCATGTGGTTGTCGAGTAAGTATCTGAATATGGTATTGCTGGCAAAGGTAAAAGAAGAAAGCCACAGTTATCATTTTATCGACCAGGGGATACAGAAAGAAGCAGATGGTACACAGACCCTTCATCTCCAACTCTATCACAACCGGAACAACGACTACGAAGCTTTTACGCGTAAAGTATACTTGTCTGTTCCGTTATGGGCTTACGATGGAAAGCTGAAACAAGGAGACAAAATTGTATTTCATATTTCCACATATGAGGAAGGAGACACACAAAGAGAATTTATCTACTAATTTATTAACAACTGTTCATTTCCTATTTCAGATATGATAAAGACACTCTATTTCATGTTCTTCGTCTGTGCTTTTGCACTCGGACTCATTGCATGCAACAGCAAGGCCAAAGATAACTTCAAGAATCTTTCTGCCGATGAATTCGAACGTCTGATACAAGACGATGACATACAAGTGGTAGACGTACGGACTGTAGCCGAATACAGCAAAGGACATCTTGGCGGAAGTATCAACATCAATGTACTGGATGATAATTTTCCGGAAGTCGTAGACGATTTATTGGAAAAAGACCACCCTGTAGCCGTATATTGCCGTAGTGGTAAACGAAGCCGGAATGCTGCCCGTATCTTAAACAAGAAAGGCTTCAAGGTATACAACATGGACAAGGGGTTTGAAAACTGGAAAGAACTGGGTAAAGACATCGCATACTAAATTATATACGAAAGTACGATTTCTCTTTATCACCGGCTTTCACCTTCATACCAATGCAACATACTATCATTCGTATACTGGAATACAAAGACAGATTCTATCTGTCTTTTTTTTTGTTCTCTACACATCTATCCCAAAGAAAGAAAACGTACAGCAGGCATCAAACCACAATATCCGAGCCAGTAAAGTAAAAAACTGAAAAAGCGAAAGAATGAACCCAACTGTCATCAGAGTTCATACTTTCGCTCTATAAATACTCCCTGCTTCACTGATGCAATACAGGGAGAAATAAAATCAACAATTAAAGATTTTCCAGCATGCGCTTCAACACTACGGTAGCAGAAATCTCACGGTTGGCTGCTTCCGGAATAACCAATGAAGTAGGCGCTTCGATTACTTCGTCTGTCACAATCATATTACGGCGCACAGGCAGACAGTGCATAAAGTACGCATTGTTGGTTACTGCCATATGCGCAGCATCTACAGTCCAACTCATATCCTTACACAGAATCTTACCATAGTCTTCCGGATTGGTTACTCCCGGACACGCCCAGTTCTTGGCATAAATGAAGTCAGCTCCTTCAAAAGCTTTCATCTGGTCGTATTCCACCTTAGCTCCACGCACAAATTTCGGATCCAACTCATAACCATGAGGATGCGTAATGACAAAATCCACATCAGCCTCGTTCATGAAGTCGGCAAACGAGTTAGGTACAGCCTGCGGCAATGCACGCGGATGCGGTGCCCAAGTCAATACAACTTTAGGACGTTCTTTCTTCTTATATTCTTCGATGGTAATCAGGTCGGCAAAAGCTTGCAGAGGATGTCCTGTAGCTGCTTCCATAGAGAATACCGGCTTACCCGAATACTGGATGAACTGATTCAATATTTTTTCTGTATAATCATCTTCACGGTTCTGGAACTGTGCAAACGAACGTACTCCAATAATATCGCAATACGAAGCCATCACCGGGATAGCCTCCAACAAGTGTTCACTCTTGTCACCATCCATCACTACCCCACGTTCAGTTTCCAGTTTCCATGCACCCTGATTTACATCCAGCACAATGACATCCATACCCAGATTACGAGCAGCTTTCTGTGTACTGAGTCGGGTACGCAAACTGTTGTTAAAGAATATCAGCAAGCAAGTACGATGCTTACCCAATGTTTCATATTTATAACGGTCATTCTTTATTTCGAATGCTTCGGCCAGAGCGGTCTTCAAATCTCCTAAATCAAATACGTTCGTGTAAGTTTTCATAGGAATAATGTATATTAATTAATTTAGCGCAGCAAATATACTATAAAAATACAATATATCGTTATTTTTACAGCTTTTAATGAAAGAATATTACGGACGGATTTGTCCATCACCCTCAATCAGCCATTTATAAGTTGTAATTTCCCTCAATCCCATCGGTCCGCGAGCATGCAACTTCTGTGTACTGATTCCAATCTCAGCACCAAGGCCAAACTGCGCTCCGTCTGTAAATGAGGTCGGTGCATTGACATATACACAAGCTGCATCAACCTGTCGGCAAAACAAATCGGAAGCTTGTTTATCTTCTGTCACAATACACTCACTATGTCCAGAGCCATATGCATAAATATGCAATACAGCTTCTTCTATATTTCTTACTGTCTTTACCGCCATCTTGTAATCCAGAAACTCTGTTCCATATACCTCCGGCAAAGCCTGCACAAGTAAAGAAGCAGGATAATGCCCACACAAAGCTCCATAAGCTGCTTCATCGGTATAAATTGTCACCTTGCTTTCCTGCAAGAGTGCACACAACTGCGCCAAATCGTTGATACGCGATTCATGCACCAACAGACAGTCTAATGCATTACATACACTGACGCGCCGGGTCTTGGCATTATTCACAATACGAATACCTTTTTCCAGGTTTCCCGATGCATCGAAATACGTATGACACACACCCGCACCGGTTTCAATGACAGGTACCGTTGCATTCTGGCGGACATAATCTATCAGTCCACTACTTCCACGGGGAATAATCAAGTCTACCCATCCGTTGGCATGGAGCAACTCCTCCGCTGCTTCCCTTCCCGGAGGAAGTAAAGTAACCAAGCGGGTATCTGCACCCAAGTCAGCCAGCACCTTATGCAAGAGATCCACAATAGCCCGATTCGATTCTGCCGCATCGCTTCCCCCTTTCAGCACACAGGCACTTCCACTTTTCAAGCACAAGGAAAACACATCGAAAGTAACATTAGGACGTGCTTCGTAAATTATACCAATCACGCCAAAAGGAACTGACACTTTCTTCAGTCGCAATCCATTGGGACGTACACTTTCCTCCAGGACCTTATTTAAAGGCGATGGCAATGCAGCCACATTTCTGATATCCGATGCAATATCTAATAAACGCTGTTCTGTCAGCCGAAGACGGTCGTACTTCGGGTTATCAGGATTCATCCGGGACAAATCGGTTTCATTTGCTTCCAGAATACGATTCATATAATGGGGTATAGCTTCTGCAACAGCCATCAATATTGCATTAATCTGTTTCTCTTCCAGCAAAGCCAATGTACGTGAAACCAGACGCACAGCTTTCCAATCCTCAATCCTCATATTATTACTTTTTCACATGTTAGCAGAACACAAAAGTATCATTATTTCTGTTATCTTCTCTTTTTCCCGACAAATTATCTTGATATTCAGATTTTTTAATTATCTTTGAAATACAACGAAGAGTGTAAAGAACTGATTTATTAACCTAAAACAAACAGACTATGGGAGCTAAGATGTATGGTTCATTAGTAGAGGTTTTCCGAGGTAGTCTTTGGGAAGCCGAATTGGTTAAAGGCTTGCTTAACGCAGCGGGTGTAGATGCCATGATCAAAGACGAGACATTGTCTGCGGTCACTTCTCCTTATTCCAATACAGGAGGAAAAGTACTTGTAATGGTTAATAAGGAAGAAGAAGTATTTGCAAGAAAAGTGGTAGCAGAAAGAAAAGTATGAGAAAAAAGGGATTTGCAGCATTTGCCGCCTTATCTTTTATCGCATTCCAGCTGAGTGCACAGGATTTAAAACCGACTCAATGGAAGGCTTATGGGGTATCGTTTAAAGCTCCGTCCGACATCAGCATAGAGGATGATTCGGAAGAAGGTTATATTGTATACAACGATACATATTATATTACCGTTCAAATGCTGGACGGAGAAGGTATCAAACAGTCGGAACTGGCTACAGAGTTGAAAAATATCGCAACCGAAGACGAAGTAACGGAACAGACTCCTGTAAAGACATTCGAACTGCCGCATTTTTTCGGTGTACAATTGCAGGGAAAATGTGAAACAGACCGATGTATATACAGTTATCTGCTGGCTCGTGACGGAGGAAGCGGATTTTATGTATCCATTGTATATAAGCAGGAAAACGATCCTAATCCGGAGCTCATATTAAAGAGTTTTTCTCTGGAAGATTAAAGGTAAGGTAAAAACAATCCGATATATACAATAGCCTTGTGAGAGTATTCTCTCGCAAGGCTATTGTATATATCGGATTGTCCTTTTCTGCAAAATCCCAAAAGAAAACGAGCTTTTTTAAAAATATCCTTAACAAGTTCTTCGGATACCAAGGTTTATGCGTACCTTCGGAAAAGATAAAACAACATACACTATGAAAATAACCCATTTTATACATACAGGCATCTTTAATTTATTTCTTTGCAGTTTTTCTTTTCTCAGTACGGCATGCGCTTCCGCGCAAGAGGCATCCCCTGTCAATACATATCATTATAGCTGCATAGAAGTTCCAAAAAGTATTGTTTTCTGTGATGAAACCATCGACCTGACGCGATACGATCGCAGAGAGCGGATGGACAGAGAACTTCTGGCCTTTACTTATATGCATAGCACCTCCATACAGATGATAAAACGGGCCAACCGCTACTTCCCCATTGTAGAGCCTATTTTAAAGGCAAATGGGATTCCTGATGATTTCAAATATCTGATGGTGATAGAGAGTAGTTTAAACCCACTGGCACGTTCCAGAGCAGGTGCAGCAGGATTATGGCAGTTTATGCCGGCTACAGCCAAAGAGTTCGGACTGGAGGTAGCCCATACGGTGGACGAACGATATCATGTGGAGAAATCAACAGAGGCAGCCTGCAAATACTTAAAACAAGCCTACAGACGTTTCGGCAACTGGATAAACGTAGCAGCATCTTATAATGCCGGACAAGGACGCATTTCCCAGCAACTGGAAAAGCAGTTCGAAGAAAACTCACTCGACTTACAGCTTGTAGAGGAAACATCCCGCTATGTATATCGCATTTTTGCTGCAAAAATCATGTTCAGCAACCCACAGCAATTTGGATTTTACCTGAAAGCATCCGACTTGTATCCAATCATTCCTTATAGAGAAATAAAAGTGACAGAAGATATTGATAACCTTGCACGCTTTGCCAAAGGAAGAGGAATCAATTACGTACTGCTCCGCAATATGAATCCCTGGTTAAGAAGCAGCTCACTTCATGTACATGGTAATAAAGCTTATTATCTCCGAATACCGGATGAAGAAGGAATGCACTACAATCCACGCGTCATCATTCCATACGACAAACGCTGGGTGGTAGAATAATCAGGCATATATTATGTAGCAGGAACAGAAAGACAACGATAAGTGTAGAAGGATTTAATCGCCGTCGCCGATTGCAGAGTTGTCGTCGTTGGCTGTATAATCAACGCTGACGATTGTACAGCCGACGTCGTCGACTGAAGTTTGCGAATAGAATTATGAACATACAACTATGATAATAAATACCTCTTCCTACAGATAATCGGGATGAGACCAATCACACACTCAAAGGAAATTCCAATTATTCCCTCTGAAATAAAAA